>DATKSK010000001.1 GCA_035531755.1 Acidimicrobiales bacterium
GCGCCTGGTGCCGGCCAGTCGTGACCTGAGCACGACCGGCCACGCCAACGACGTCGCCCCTTGGTACTGGCGGGTGGCCGAGCCCGGCTCGGTCCACCTGTGTGACGGCCCTGACGAGTTCCGCCGCGCCGTGCGCCAGGAGATCAAGGAGGGGGCGCGCATCATCAAGATGTTCGTCACCGGTGGCCACGGCACGGTCAAGCCGGCGGAGCACACCGAGATGACGCCCGAGGAGCTGGGTGCCGCCATCGAGGCCGCACACCTGCGCGGTGCCCTGGTACGCGGCCACATTGCCAACCGGGACGCCATCCTGATGGCGCTCGACCTCGGGATCGACGTGATCGACCACGCCGACGGGATGGATGTGTCGTGCATCGAGCGTCTGGTCGCCTCGGGGACGCCCGTGGTCCCCAGCATGTTCTTCGGGTTCCGGCTGTGGGACGCGTTCAAGGGAGAGGACGTGGGGTTCGTCAAGGGTCTTCGGGCCGAGCTCGACGCCGCCCTGGCGATCGTCCCGCAGGCCAATGCGGCCGGGGTGTGCCTCGTCCTCGGTGACGACTACGGCGCCGCCGGGTTCCCCCACGGGATCTATGCGGAGGAGCTCGCCTTCTATGTGGACGTTGTGGGGATCCCCCCGCTCGACGTGCTGCGATGGGCCACCGTCAACGGTGCCCGGCTCATGGGGCGCCCGGGCGACCTGGGGGCTGTGCGGCCGGGGATGCTCGCCGACCTGCTCGTCGTGGACGGTGACCCGAGTGCCGACATCTCGATCATGCAGGACCGCGACCGCATCCTCGGCATCATGAAGGGCGGCCGCTGGGTGAAGGACGAGCTCTCGGCAGTCGCCGCACCGCCGCCGGCGCTGCGGCACTGACGGCGCACCGCACTGCACCGCACCGCACCGCACCGGACCGGCACGTCGACCCCGGGCGCGATGTCAGGGCTCGGCCGGGTCCGTCCCGATCACCGGCGACCGCCCGAGCGCGAACACGCCGACCGACACCATCACCAGGCCCAGCGCCTCCGCGACCGGCGCGAGGCCGTGCCGGTCGATGTGCTCGCCGAAGAACGCCAGACCGATCGCCACGGCGACCAGCGGTTGGGCCACCGTCAAGGTGGGGAGCGACAGGCGCAGGGCGCCCGCGTGGAAGGCGCTCTGCGTGAGCAGCAGGGCGGCGACGGCCGCCACGACGAGCGCATACGGCTCCCACATGCCGAGGGTGTGCACCACGCCGGCGTCGAGCAGGTGCCCGGTGCGCTCTGTGACGGCCGCGACGTAGCCGAACGCCGTCCCCGACCCGGCGGCGAGGAGGACAGCCGACCGGGCGCGCGACCCTCCCCGCGCCCCGAGGACCATCACCGCACACGCCGCTGCGATGACGCCACTCAGCACCGCCCACGCCGGCCCCGACGCGTGGGGATGGCCCAGGCCGGGGCGGGCCACCCCGAGGAACAGGGCGAGACCGGCGGCCGTGAGGCCCGTCGACGCCAGCTCGGACAACGACACCCGCCGGTGGTCGAGCCAGGCGGCCACCGGGAGGGCGAACACCAGGCTCAAGACCAGAAGTGGCTCGACGAGCGTCAACGAGCCCCGTCGCAACGCCAGGAACTGCAGAAGGTACCCGACGACGTCGAGGACGTTGCCGACGAGCCACATCGGCCGGCGTGCGAGGTGGACGAGCAGCCCGGCGCGCATCGAGAGCTCGGGGGCGGCCCGGGCCGCCGCCCGGTGCTGGAGCACCGCGGCCAAGCCGTAGGAGGCGGCGCTGGCCATCGACAGCACGACGACCCCCACCAGCCCGCCACCGGCGTGGTGGCCTGCCACCACCGAACCCCACAACACGGCAGCCGACACTACGGGGTCGACGCCACCGGCACGCCCATCGCCGACGACGGTTGACCGTTCGAGCGGCGTCGGGGCCGCATCCTCGCATGGCTCCAGGTCACGATGCCGCGGCCGGTCCGGTGCGCCCATCGGGACCCGAGGCCCCGCCGGCGCTGCGGGTCCCGCGGCCCGACGAGTCCACCCCCGCCGACGAGATGGCGATGGCGCGTGCCTGGCTCACCGTTTCCTAACCGGGTGGTGACAACGCGCTCACGTCGCCGCCCGATCCTCGAACCCGTGCCCGCAGGGGGCGAGGACGAGGAGGCGCACCATGAAGGGAATTTCCGAACGGCTGGGACGAGGATGGAGCGGCGCCGGGACTGCGACGCGCCTGTGGTGGTCGGGCGTGGCGTCGGTGGCCATGGCGGGAGCTTTGCTCATCGGCGGCGTGGCCGTTGCCGGTGCAGTGAATGCCCCGGTCCACACCTCTGAGGCTTCGCCAGGCGGGTCGCCGGCAACGGGGTCGCCGGCGATGAGATCGGGCGCCGCAGGGTCGGGGTCGACGGGAGCGATGGCCGCACCGGCGTCGGGCGGCCACGCCATCTGCCCGAACGTCCGGGGCGCCACCGTGATGGCCGACGGCATGGTGATGGCCCCGGTGCCGTCGTCGTCACCGACCCCCGCCCAGCAAGCGGCGGCCACCCACCTCGTCACCGCCGTCGACCAGGGGATCGCGCCGTACGCCGACGTCCGGACGGCCGAAGCCGACGGCTACGGGCCGATCTCGGCGCGGCGCGGGCCCATGACCCATTACCTCGACCGGTCGGTCGTCGAGCACGGCGACGTCCTCGACCCCTCCCACCCGTCCGCGTTGATGTTCGCCAACACGGTCGACGGCCCGGTTCTGATCGGTGCGATGTTCCTCGGCCCGGCGCCGTGCGTCCCGGGGCCCGACATCGGAGGGTCGCTCACCCAGTGGCACGCCCACGACAACCTGTGCTTCTCGGGTGGCCGGTTGGTGGGCAAGGCCGCCGGTGACGGGACCTGTACCACCGGGTCCCGGCGCAACACCAGCTACTTCATGCTGCACGTCTGGACCGCGCCGCAACTGGCCGCCCAGTACCAATTCCAAGCGGACCTTCCCCCATCGGCGTACGCCGCTATCGACGCCGGCGGGCAGCCGTGAGTGGCTCGCCGCCCCGGGCCCTGCGCGTCGGTGCCCGGACCGTCCAGATCGGCCTCGGGACCATCTGGCTCTTCGACGGCCTCTTGCAGCTCCAGCCCAAGATGTTCGGGCCGGCGTTCGCCGACCAGGTCATCCGGCCTGCCGCCGGGGGCCAGCCCGGCGTGGTGGCGTGGCCCGTCGAGGAGATGGCGCGGCTGGTCTCGGTCCACCCGGCCGCGTCGAACGTGGTGTTCGCGGCGGTGCAGCTGCTCATCGGGATCGGCCTGCTGCGACGCGAGACGGTGCGCCCGGCACTCGCCGTCTCCTTCGCCTGGTCGGCGGGTGTCTGGTGTTTCGGCGAGGGGCTCGGAATGCTCTTCACCGGCACGGCGTCCCCGCTGTCCGGCGCGCCCGGCGCGGCCCTGCTCTACGCGCTGGTCGGGGTGGCCGTGTGGCCCCGGCGCCGCCCGGCCGGGGACCCCGATCGACACGTGTCGGCTGCCGCGGCGGGGCTCCTCGGGGATCGCGGAGCCCGCGCCCTGTGGGCCGCGCTGTGGACGGGCATGGCGGCGCTGTGGCTGCTGCCCGCCAACCACGCGCCGGACGCGGTGAGCCGCGCGCTGGCGGGCGCGGCGGGGTCGAGCCCGGTGTGGCTCGCGCACCTGCAGTCGTGGCTGGCCGGGGTCCTGCGCGGCGACGGGGTGGGCGTGTCGATCGTGCTGGGCGCACTGTCGATCGCCATCGGGACGGGGCCACTCGTCGTGCGTCGCCCGACGCCCTTCCTCGTCGCCGGCGTGGCGCTGTCGCTCGACTTCTGGTTGCTCGGTCAGTCGCTCGGAGGGATCGTCACGGGGATCGCCACCGATCCCAACGCCGGCCCCCTGTTCGTCCTGTTCGCGCTGGCGCTCTTCCCGTCCGGGCCCGACACGGCGCCGGCCGAACGGGCACGAAGGGGTACCGTGCACCCATGGCCCTCGACCGCCGTACCCTCGCCGGCGCTGACGTCTCCATCCCGCACCTCGGCGTGGGGACCTGGGCCTGGGGCGACCGCGCCACCTGGGGCATGGGGGGCTATGACGCCGACCTGACCCGTGATTCGATCAGGCAGGCATGGGAGGCCTCGATCGATGCAGGGGTGACGCTCTTCGACACCGCCGAGGTGTACGGCGGTGGCGAGAGCGAGCGGATCATCGGCGCACTGCTGGCCGCCGACCCGGGGCGGGCCGCATCGGCGGTGGTGGCCACCAAGTTCATGCCGTCACCGTGGAAGCTGCAGGTCCGGGACGCCCTGATGAAGTCCGTGCGGGCCTCGCTGCGGCGCCTCGGCCGTGCGGCTGTCGACCTGTACCAGATCCACGGCCCGGTCAGCCTCCGGTCCCACGCCGCGCTCGCCGACGCCCTGGCCGCCGCGCACCACGCCGGCCTCGTCAAAGCGGTGGGCGTCTCCAACTATTCGGCCGAGGAGATGCGGTCGATCGCCGCCGAGCTGGACGCCCGCGGGATGCAGCTCGCCACCAACCAGATCGAATTCTCGTTGCTCCGCCGGGCGCCGGAGACCGGCGGCCTGCTGGCCGCGTGCGCCGAGCTCGGAGTCGTGCCCCTCGCGTACTCGCCCATCGGCCAGGGGCGGCTGACCGGCAAGTACTCGGCCGCCCACCCCCCGCCCGGCAAGCGGACGTTCTCCCGGCATCCGATGGCGGTCGTCGACGGCATCGTCACCGAGCTTCGTCGCATCGGTGAGAAGCACGGTGGCAAGACGCCCGGCCAAGTGGCGCTGAACTGGGTGATCGCCAAGGGTGCGGTCCCCATCCCGGGCGCCAAGAACTCGCACCAGGCATCGGAGAACGCGGGCGCCCTGGGCTGGCGCATCGACGACGACGACCTCGGCCGCCTCGACCGTGCCGCCCTGCCGGGGATCGTGAGCCTGCAGAGCCGCTTCTGGCAGCACGGGTGACGGGGACGTCCTGAGCGACCCGGGCGAGCGCCCGGCTGGCCGGCGCTGGGACGAGGCCGGCCCCGCCCGCGTCAAAAGGGGTTGACACTGGCCTTGAGATCATGTAACTTGATTTCAAGTTACCTTACCTCAAGGAGAAACCCATGGTCACAGTGGCGGTGCGGCACCGGGTTGCCGACTTCAACGCGTGGAAGGTCGTCTACGACGAGCACGGAGCGGTTCGCAAGGAGCACGGTTGCACGGGCGACTCGGTCCTGCGTGACGAGACGGACCCGAACGAGGTCATGGTGCTGACCTACTGGCCGGACCTGGCCGCGGCCCATGCCTTTCGCGACGACCCGTCGCTGCCCGCGGCCATGGGGCGGGGTGGCATCGTCGGCGCTCCCCGCATCGAGGTCTACGAAGAGGCGGGCGCCTGAGCCCCGCCCAATCGTCGACGACGCGTCGGGGGGACGGCGTGAGCCGTCCTCGTCGGCGTGCCCCGGAACCGATGATCCGGGTGGGTGACGACTTCGAGGCGGAGTACCCCGGGGCCGACGGCATGGCCACCGAGTGCTACGCCAACATCGTGCGTACCGGCGACCTGCTCATCGGGCTGCACAATCGACAGGCATGGGAGGACTACCGCCTGTCGGCGACGGCGAAGATGGCGCTGGCCGTCATCGAGGGAGCCGGCGGCCCGCTCGAGCCGACAGTCATCGCCGAACGGCTCCTCATCACGTCGGGGAGCATGACGTCCATGCTCGACACGCTCGAACGCCGGGGCCTCGTGCGGCGGATGCCGCATCCCGACGACCGGCGCAAGCTCCGGGTCGACGTCACCGACGACGCCGTCGCCATCCTCGACGAGATGCTCCCGTCGCTGCACCAGCGGGAGCGGGCGATCATCGACGTCGCGCTCACCAAGGAGGAGCAGAAGCGGCTGCTCGACCTCGTGGCCAAGATCCAGGCCGCCGCCCGGGCCGCGCAGGGCGACCCCCCGGACCGCTCGGCGACCCGGGTACGTCCCACCCGCCGGGCCCGCTGACCGCCGGCGCCGCCGCCGCCGTTGCCTCGGGGGCGGGCCCCGTCGAGGGCAGCCGGTGCGACGCTGCTCAGCCGTGGCCGATGGCGTCCGCCTGCGGGGCCTGCAAGCCCTGCCGGGTCCATCGGACGGCCCCGTGGGACCGCACTTCGACATCGAGCCCGATATCCGCCGCCAGGCGGGCGGCGACGGCCTCCGTGGCGACCAGGCGCTCGGGCTCGCCCTCCGCATAGAGGAGGAAGAGGTGTTCTCCGGCCTCGTGCCACACGATGCCGATGATCTCCGGGTCGAGCACGCCCCAGACCTTAGGAAAGTTTTCCCCGGCCGGGTGTCGGTGGGCGGCAGAGGCGGTCGTCGGCGTTCAGTGCCCTGTCGCCCGCGACAGCGCCGCCTCGATGCCCCGGAGCTCTGTCACCTGCCACTGCTCGAACGTGGCGCTCGCCGGGGCCAGCGTCTCGGTCACGGTGGTGACCGGGATGCCGTGTGCACGGGCCTCGTCCACCTGGGCGGTGACGTCCGGGGTGGCGTTCTGGCTGTTGTAGACGTAGATCTTGATCTGGCGCTGTCGGATCTGCCTGTCGATGGTGGCCTTGTCGGCGGCGGTGGGTTCGGTCCCCTCGCTGATGGCGTCCAGGAAGGACTCGGGCGTGAGCATGCGCAGCCCCAGTGCGTCCGCGAGGGGGGTCACGATGCTCTCGGACGCCCCGATGGGGGTGCCGGCGTACGTCGCCCGGATGTCTCGGACCAGGCCGTCGTACCGGGCGAGGCCCTGTGTCTCGAACCTCTGGCGCTGTCGCCGGAAGTAGGCGGCGTCCCTCGGGTCGATCCGGATGTAGTCGGCTGCGATCTGGGCGATCACGCTGTGCACGTTGTCCGGGTCGTACCACCGGTGGGGGTTCCCGCCGTCGGGGACGCCCACGAGGCGCCCGACATCGAGCTCGAACCGGCCCGGTGCGGCCGTCGCCGCCAGGAGGCGGTCCATCCACGGGTCGTACCCGATGCCGTTCTCGATGACCAACTGCGCCGTGGAGACGGTCCGTCCGTCCCGGGCGGTGGGCTCGTAGGCATGGGGATCGGAGTTGGGGTTGGTGATGATGCTCGTCACCGTGACGCGGCTTCCGCCCACCTGCTTGGCGATGCTCCCCCAGAAGTTCTCGGCGGCCACCACCGACACCGTGCCGTTCGGTCCCGGGCTCGGGGACGCCGGGCCCGTCGAGCAGGCGGCCAGGACGACACCGAGGAGGAGCGAGCATGCGCCCAGGACCGGCCGTGTCGGCCGTCGGTCGCCGCCGGCCCTGCACGGGGTTCGGTCCATCGTCTGCTGCTTCCTTCGAGTTCCTTCGCGCACGACCCCGCCACGCCGGGGCCCGGGCGAGGAAGCGTAAACGATAGTGATTCTCAATACAAGCAGGTACCCAACCCGGCGGGCACTGCACCGCCGGGACGAGGGGCGAGCTGGCGGTGGCCGTCGACCGATCCCGCGGCCCGTTGGGCCGAAAGCCCCTGGACCCGGCACCGGGTGCGGGACACGATGGCGGCATGTCGCCCGCCCGTCGCCGCCGTTTCCTGATCGCCGTCCCGGTCCTCGTCGGGGCGACCCTGGTGGCCCGGCGCCTCGGCTACAAGGTGGGGGGCAACGTCGTCGTGCGTTGCCGCGACGGCCACCTGTTCACGACGATCTGGATCCCCGGTGCGTCGTTCAAAGCGGTCCGCCTCGGCTGGTGGAGGCTGCAGCGTTGTCCGGTCGGCAAGCACTGGACCTTGGTCACTCCCGTCAAGGACGCCGACCTGTCCGACGAGGAGCGGGCGTCTGCCGAGCTGCACCGGGACGTGCGGATCCCCTGATCCCGCCCGGGGCGGCGGGTACCCCGGGCCGCCGTTGCGGTCACCACTCCTCGACGACGGGCGTGGGCTCCAACCGCTCGAACGTGGGGATCAGATAGCCGAAGCCGGCGACGATGGGCCCGACCAGCATGAGGGCCAGGCCGGCGAGCCTCAGCGGCTGGGCCACCGTGAAGAGGCCGCCGGCGCCGGCGACGGCCACGCCGACGGCACCGATCCACCCGCTCAGCCGGGACAGGCGCGTGGATCTCCGCACGCGGGTGAGCAGCGCCACGGCACCGAGCGTGAGTACCAGCCCGAGGATGGCGTGGGCGAGATAGATCGCCTCCCGGATCGCCGGGAGCCGGCCGATGGGGCGCCCGGCGGGCACGAAGACCAACGCCACGATCCCGAGGGCGAACTCGGCACCCACGAGCAATGCGAGCCTCGATGCCGTCCGGCCCGTGCTCCGCTCCACCGTGAGCTGCTCGCGCCCGGGCCTGGCCGCACGATGACCGGGGGTGCCCTCCAGGTGGGCGGACGAACGCTGCGTGCGGGCTCTGTAGGCCTCGGGATCTTCGTGGACGAGGTACCACCAGCCGGCGATGGCGACCAGCGCGAAGGCCGGCCATTCGACGGAGTAGAACCAGCTGAGCCCGTTCCCCGCCAGCGCTCTCGTGGCCTGCCACCACCCGGCGGCGACACACCCCGGGGCGATGATCGCCACTTCGAGATGGAGCACCAGTGCCCGGCGCGACAGCCAGCGCTTGCGGGCGCGAGCCGCGTAGGCCGCCAGTGAGCCGTACGCCGTGGTGCCGGCCGGGGGCCCGGCTCCGGCGTTGACGGTCTCGAAGCGCTCCGTCACCTTCCGCTCCGCGACGAATGCGCAGAACGGCACGGTCCCCGCCAGCAGGACCAGGGCCATCTGCCACTTGGGGACGTCGAGCCGTCGCGTCAGCTCGAAGGCCGCGTAGAGATAGACGATGTACAGGAAGCCGTGGAGCGTGCCGACGATGTTGGCGACCCCGGGATGCCCCGCCGCGAACTGGAGCGGCATGCCGACGAAGACGAGGATGATCAGCAGGGACGCGGTCGTGAACGCCATCACCCGGTACCGCACGAGGAGCCGGCGATCGACCACGCTCGTATTCACCCGGCCTCCGCGAACGTCACAGCCGATCACTTCGGCCTTGCTGCCTGTCGGCTGTGCCCGGATCATACGGGCTGTCGAGCGCCCGGACCGGGCGAGGGCGCCCGTCCACGGTCCGGGGCCCGGGATCACGTTCCGACGCGTCACCGGCCGGACCTACGGTGGGCGCAGGCTCCGGTCGACGCGGGTGGTGTTCGGCTCACGACGGGCACGTCGGTGGTCTCGTCACGGGTAACGGCATGGTGGTGGGCGCGGCCCGGGTCGGCAGTCGGGTCCCCCTCGGCGACATGGCGGTCCATGGACGGGCAGGTGCCGCCGGGCCACTCCGGAGTCACCCCCGCTGGTCGGGGTCGTGTGGGCTCGGCGGCCGCGCGACCCGGCCCGACTACATGAAGCTGTCGTCGGCCGCCAGGCCCAGGGCGTCGTCTCCGCCGGTGATGATCGGTTGGCAGTTGCCGAACCCCTCGCCCCCGCCGGTGGCGTCCACGACGCGCACGACGGTGTCACGGATCTGGTGGAGCCGCCGGGCCGTCGCCGGGTCGGCGCAGTCGGGGACGTGTTCGCCGTCGACGAGCAGGTCGCCGCGCCATTCGCCGTGGTGGTGCCCGTCGAGCCCGAAGTAGAGGCCCGCACCCAGGTGGAAGCCGGTGTCGGCGACGGCTTCGATCTCGAGGGTGCGCCGGGCCCCGTCGGCGGTGATGGCGTGGATGCGCCCGCCGCGCAGGCGCCGGTTGGCGGGGTCGAAGGCGAGCTCCGGCTCGAGGTCGACGAAGCGCTCCACCGTCCCGTCGGGGTGCTCGACGCCCCCCATGACCACGTGCTTGTGGGTGAACCCCGGCCCGCACACGATCTGGTAGTGCATGAACAGCCCGTAGCGGCTGCCGTCGGGCCGCTGCATGGCGATCGGGCTCCATATCATCCGGAACGACAGGCCGGCGAGCGCATCGCGTGGCTCGAGGTCCTGCGGGGGAAGCCCGACGTCGTAGCGCACACCCCACGAGTGGTCGCGCGTCGACACCCAGGCATCGGGGGAGATCTCGGTGCGCTCGCCCTCCACCTCGACCCAGCCCGAGGCCAGCCCGATCTGGTGGTAGCGCACGAGGTCCGAGCCCACGCGGACCCCCTGGCGCATGTGGGTGCGGTCCTCCAGCGACGGGGGGACGATCGACTCGAACGTCCAGTCGAAGGCGATCGGCTGGGTGTCGTTGGCCTCCAGGACGAAGCGCACCGACCGCAGGGGCTCCACGACCTCGTAGCGGATCGGGCCGGCGGCGGTCGTCGCCGGGGCCGAGTCGAGCCGCCGGCTGGCGCGGACCGTGCGTTGCTCCACCCCCCGGGAGATGCCGGCGTACCCGTCCATGACGTTGCGGTTGGGGTACTTGCCGAGCCCGAAGCCGAGCTGCAGGCTGCCGTCGGTGGCGGCCGCCATGGCGCAGATCTTCTCCGTCCACGACAGGTCGCTCGTGCCCACCACGGCGAAGGTGTCGGTGATCTGGTGGCACAGCCCCTCGTCGGCCGGCACCAGGGGCCCGATGGGGTTCGTCACGCGTCGGACCCCGTCATACCCGGTCCCAGTACCGGCCCTCGAGCATCGCCTCGAGCGTGGGCCGGTGCATGATCATGTCGTCGGGGTCGTCGGGCACGGCGATCTCGCCGAAGAGGACCTGGCGGCGCGCCACCCGGCTCATCACGATGGCGTGCCGGAGCGCCGCGTACATCGTGTAGAAGTCCAGATGGCGCGGCTCGTGGCCGGAATGCGCCTCGTACGCCCTGGCCACGTCCTCCAGGCGCATGAAGTGCGGCATGCCCGGCAGCCCGGCCTGCACGGCGATGTCGTCGAGGAAGCGGTGCAGGTAGACCATCCAGCCCAGGTCGATCTCACGCGGGCCGAGGGCCACCATCTCCCAGTCGAGGACGGCCACGGGCTCGAAGTCGCGGTACATGACGTTGCCGATGCGCGAGTCGCCCCAGCTGATGACGGTCGCGCCCTCGTCCGCCGGCCAGTGCTCCTCGAGCCAGGCGAAGGTCCGTTCGATCAGCGGCGAGCGGTCCCCGTCGGCGACCACCCACTCGTAGTAGGCGCGCTGCTCGGCCAGATGGCGGCGCAGCGCGGTGTCGCCGGGGCGGTCGAGCTCGAGGAAGGCGACGTCCTCGGCGGTGACGTCGGCGCCGTGCAGCTCGGCCAGGACGCGGACCGACGAGTCCTGCAGGCGCTCCTGGTCTGCGAGCGGCGCCTCGGAGAGCCACGAGCCGAACGGGTACGGCATGATGTCGGGCGGGACCACACCGTCGACGCGCTCCATCACGAAGAACGCCGAGCCGATGGCCGTGGTGTCGAGCTCGAGCCACAGGGTGCGCGGGACGGGGACGCGTGTGCGCTCGCCCACCAGGCGCATGACCCGGAACTGGCGCTCGAGGTCGTAGACGGGGAACACCGGCACGGCGGCGGGGTCGGGGCTCAGCCGTGCCGCGCACGCCTGCGTGACCAGCTCGCCGGGGCCCCCCGGCCCGCTGTCCCGGCGCCAGGTGGCCTCGAAGAGCAGCGTCTCGCTCGACATGCCGTTGCCCTCCGGCACCACGAGCTCCGACACCCGGGGATCGGTGACCCGGCCCGCCAGCCAGGCCACCAGTCGGCGGTGCAGCTCGTCGCGGTCGCGCGTCGAGGTGCGGGGCCGGACCACGGCCTCCTCGGCGTCACTCACGGTGCCACGCCGGGTGCGACCGACTCCCATCCGGTGAAACCGGACGGCAGGTGACGGCCGAACGTGCCGTGCTCGAACATCCCCCAGCCCTCGGCACCGTCGCACACCGCTCTCGCCACGTGGTCGACCACGCCGAAGGGCAGCCGCCCGGTGATGGCGGGGTCCCGCATGTCGACGACGACGGCGTCGGTCCAGCCGCGCCCGCGCCACTGCCCGTGTGACCAGTCGGGGTCGCCCCCGTAGCCGGGACCGCAGTTGAGGCCGACGAATCCGAGGGTGTCGACCTCGAGCTCGAGCGGCTTGCCGCCGCGCGTGCGCATGTGGAGCACCGCACCGTCGGGGTGACGCGTGCCGGGCCGGTAGCGGACCTCGACCTCCGGCCACCCCAGCTGCTCGGGGGGGCGGCCCGAGGACGCCGGGAAGACCCGGACCGCCTCGTTCAGCGTGCGGGTGCCGTCCCCGTCCTCCTGGGCGATCACGACGATGGCGAAGTCGTCGAAGCGCAGCGGCACGTACGTCCACCAGAAGCCGAAGCCCTCGTCGGGCTCGGCGGCGGCCCGCCCCGGCGGCTCGGGCTCGCCCACGGGCCGGATGCCCCACGAACGGTCCCGCGTCCCCACCCAGCGGTCGTCGCCCACGGGGATCTCGTCGCCGTTCACGCGCAGCACGCCCGACCACGTGCCGACCTGGGCGAAGCGCATGGCGTCGAGGATGATCCGACCGCCCTGGCGCATGACGTGGGCGGGCTCCTCGACCACGGGGAACGAGCCGGTCCAGGCGAGGTCGAAGCCCACCCCGTGGTCGCCCCCCTCGCACACCAGACGGATCCGCTCGAGTGGCTCCACCACCTCGATCCGGTACGGGCCCACCTCCTGCGCCATGCGATCGTCGCCGAGGGCGTCCGACGTGCGCAACGTGTACTGCTCGTCGCCGCGCCGGACGGTGGCGTAGGCGTCGATGACCCCGAGGTTGGGGTACACGCCCAGCCCGGTGACGAGGAAGATGTCGCCCGTCCGGTCGTGTGCGTTGAAGTAGCACCGGTCATAGGCGTTGCGGTCGCTCGTCCCCACGTGCTGCATCGACAGCGGCACCTGGTGCACGGGGTACTCGTCGAGCGGCACCGGCATTGGTTCGGCCTCCCCCTGGACGTCCGTTCTACGGTGGCGTCGACCCCGGCACGTGCGCACCGGGGCCTCCCGAAGGCATCAACGTAGTCCCACCGCCGGGGAGGACGGGCCCGCCTGCGCACCCCTCGGGTCGGGCCGCCGATCGCGGCCACAATCAGGGGATGCGGCCCGGCTCGGCACCACCATGACCGGTCCCGGGGCGCCCGAGCCGCCCCCCGATCCCGACTCCGGGCTCCAGCCCGTCCCGGCGTCGCCGGCGGGGTCGGCGCGGTCGGCGCCCGCCCTCGGCCGGGCCTGGGCGGCGTGGGGGCTGGCCGTCAGCGCCTATTTCGTCGCCGTGTTCCACCGCACCAGCCTGGGCGTGGCCTCGCTGGCGGCCGAGCACCGCTTCCACATCGGAGCGTCGGTCCTGGCGACCTTCGTCGCCGCCCAGCTGGCCGTGTACGCCGCCCTGCAGATCCCCACCGGCGCCATGGCCGACCGTTTCGGGCCCCGCCGGATGCTCACGGCCGCACTGCTGTTCCTGGCCGCGGGCGAGGCGCTGTTCGGGTGGGGGACCGGGGTCGGCGCCGCCCTGGCCGGCCGCGCCCTGGTCGGGATCGGCGACGGCCTGACGTTCCTCAACGTGTTGCGCCTGGTGCAGAACTGGTTCCCGGCGTCGCGCTACGGGATGCTCACCGCCTTGACGTCGCTCGTCGGGGGTGTCGGCCAGCTGGTGTCGACGGTGCCGTTGCGACTGAGCCTGGTGCACCTCGGGTGGGTGGCGACGTTCGCGGGTTCCGCCGCGGTCACCGCCGGGGTGGCGGTCGTGATCGCCGTCACCGTGAAGGACCGGCCCGACGGTTCGACCCGGCTCCCGCTGCGCGAGCCGTCGAGTATGCGCCGATCGGTCCGTCACGCCATGCGGACGCCGGGCACGTGGCGCGGCACGTGGGCCCACTTCGCGCTCACGGGCCCCTTCGTGGCGTTCACCGCCCTGTGGGGCTACCCGTTCCTCGTCCGCGCCCAGCACTACTCGGGCCGCAGCGCCAGTGTCGTCCTCGGCTTCGTGGTCGTGAGCGCGGTGGTGAGCGCCCCGTTCGTCGGGATGATCATCGGGCGCGCCCCGCGGGCGCGCGCCGCGGCGGTGACGGCCAGCGCCCTCTTCCTGCTGGCGTCGTGGGTGCTCGTGCTCGCATGGGGCCCGGGGCACGTGCCCGCCGCGCTGGTGGCGCTGTTGGTGGTCGCCACCGGCGTGGGTGGCTCGACGTCGGTGATCGCCTTCGACCTGGCCCGCGAGGCCAACCCCCCCGAGCGCGGGGGCGCGGCCACGGGCGTGGTCAACATCGGTGGCTTCGCCGGCGCGGTGCTCGCCGACCTGGCCATCGGCGGGGTGCTCGACCTGGTGGGCCACGGTGGGCGCGACCCCGGCGCCTACCGGTCCGCGCTGGTGGTGGTGCCGGCGATGGTCGCCCTCGGCCTGGTGCAGTTC
This sequence comes from Acidimicrobiales bacterium, assembly GCA_035531755.1. NCBI lineage: Bacteria > Bacillati > Actinomycetota > Acidimicrobiia > Acidimicrobiales > Acidimicrobiales bacterium. The sequence goes on from DATKSK010000001.1 coordinate 14,240, forward strand.
TGGCGGCTCGGGCGCCGGGGTGACCGCCGGGCCCGGCGGTCCGGGGTGATCAGACGACCAGTCCCCGCCCCGTGACGAGCGGCAGGTCGAGCGACGTGATGAGCCCCGGCGCGGCCCCGACCACGGCCGGGACGGCGTTCACGAGGCGCATGGCGGTGGCCTTGAGGCCGCCGGTGTTGTGGTCGCCGTCGCTGCCGACGAGCTGGAGGTCGACGGTGTAGTTGGGCTCGCCGCGCACCACGACCCGATAGCCGCCCTGGCCGAGGGGCTGGGGCCAGTCGGGCGCCAGGTCGTCGGCCAGCCGGGTGACGTGCTCGAGCACGACCACGGCCCGGCCGTCGCGCATGCCGCGCACCTCGAAGCGCAGCGCCGCGGCGGTGCCCGTGCGGACGGTGCCCGAGGCGATCTCGATGTCGGTGGGCGCGGCCACCCGCTCGTAGTGCTCGTCGACGCTGTCGAGCTCGACGCCCAGGGCCGCAGCGATCTGGCGCACCACGCTGCCCCAGGCCATGGTGAGCACCCCGGGCATGAGGAGCATGGGCACGTCGTCGAGGGCGCCGCCGAACCCCATGATGTCGAACATCACCATGGGCTGGTCGTAGGTGGCGTAGTTGAGGATCTCGAGGCAGCGGACCTCCTCGATCCGCTCGCTGATGCCGGTGACGACGAGTGGCAGCCAGTCGTTGGCGAAGCCCGGGTCGATGCCGTTCACCCAGAGCGACACGCCCTTGTCGTGGGCGGCGCGGCGGAGGGGCTCGACCATCTCGTCGGGGACGACGCCCTCGGGGTACTGCAGGAACACGGGGCCGCTCGACACCACGTTGGCGCCGCTGCGCAGGATGCGCTCCAGGTCGGCGAGCGCCTCGGGCAACCGGTGGTCGGCCATGGCGGTGTGCACCACGCAGTCGGGCTCGAGGGCCAGCACGGCGTCGACGTCGCCCGTGGCGGTCACGCCCACGTCGCGCCCGAGTCCCGTGAGCTCCCCGGCGTCGCGCCCCACCTTGTCGGGATTCGACACCCACACGCCGGCCAGCTCGAGGTCGGGCCGGGCGTCGATGCCGGCGAGGGCGTGGCGCCCCACGTTGCCGGTGCCCCACAGCACCACCCGGTAGGTGCGGTCGTCGCCCGCCATCACAGGTCGGGGAGGCCGAGCTCGAGGTTGGGGTGGTCGAGGCCCCCGTCCACCTCGAGCACCTTGCCGGTCACGTAGCCGCCGGCGGGGGAGCACAGGTAGACGATGGCCGCGGCGATGTCCTCGGGGTCGCCGATGCGGCCCAGGGGCGTGGCCTTCTCCATGGTGGTGCGCAGCTCGTCGTTGGTGAGCACGATCTCGAGCGCCGAGGTCGCCACCGATCCCACCGCGATGGCGTTGACGCGGATGCGCGGGGCGAGGTCGGTGGCCGCCAGGCGGGTGAAGTGGGCCAGGGCGGCCTTGGCCGTCCCGTAGGCGACGAACCCGCGGCCCTGGGTGCGGCCCATCGCCGACGAGATGTTGACGACGGCGCCGCCGTCGCCGGCCAGCATCACGGGCACGGCCGCCTGGGTGAGGGCGTGCGCCGTGGTCACGTTGAAGTGGAAGGCGGCTTCGAGGGCACGGGGGGAGGTGTCGAGGAAGGCGGCGGGCATGGTGCCACCGACGTTGTTGACCACGATGTCGAGGCGCCCGAAGGCGTCTCGGGCGGCGGCCGCCAACCCGCCCACGGCCTCGAGGTCGTTCAGGTCGGCGGGCACCACGACGGCCCGGCGGCCTGTGGCGTCGATGCGCTCGGCCACCTCGCGCAGCTGCTCCTCGGTGCGCGCCGAGATGACCACGTCGGCACCCGCCTCGGCCAGGGCCAGCGCGGCGGCGGCGCCGATGCCGCGCCCGGCGCCGGTGACCACCGCGGCGCGGTCGGTGAGGCGGAAGCGGTCCAGGATCATGGGCGCCGACAGTAGCCCACGGCCCGCAACGGTGAAACGTGTTCCAGTGCGGGGTCACCGTGGGGACGCCCGGACGGGCGGTCTCGGTCAGCCCCGGCCGTCGGGTCGGGGCCGTCGGGTCGGGGCCGTCGGGTCGGGGCCGTCGGGTCGGGTCGGGGCGGGTCGGGTCGGGTCGGGTCGGGTCGGGTCGGGTCGGGTCGGGTCGGGTCGGGTCGGGGCGGTCGGGTCGGGGGCAGTCGGGTCGGGTCGGGCCGTGGCGTCCTGTCCGGGGTCAGCCCGGGCGGGTGGAGGGAAGGCCCAGCTTGCGGTGGTCCCACGACACGGTGCGCTCGACCTGCAGGGCGATCACGACGCGCTTGTGCAGCATGGTCTCCACGAACGGGCGGAGCTCCTCGGTGTAGGTGCCGTAGTAACGCTCGAACAGGTTGACGCCCAACGCGAACATCCGCTCCGGGTCCTCGACGAACACGGCGGTGCCCACGAGCTCGACGCCGCGCAGCTCCTCGTAGTACTCCCCGTCCTCGGCCATGCACGTCATGCGGGGATCGCGCCGGAGGTTCTGGGCCTTCTGCGACTTGGCCTTGGTCTCGAAGGCCAGCATGCCGTCGAGGAACCCGTACCACATGGCCACGGCGTGGATCGACCCGTCGTGGTTGATCGAGCACAGCGACACGGGCCGCCGCTCGGCCAGGAAGCCGTCGATCTCCTCGGGGGTCATCTTGATGAGGCCCCGCTGGTTGATCCCGTGGCCCATCTGCCCCTGCCCGGCCGGTGTGCTGCTCTGCTCGCTCATCCCGGCGAGGTTACCGGGTCGGTCGTGGCGCCCCCCGGCGCCGCGCTCAGCCGGCCGCGCTGATGGGGAGGCTGTCGTAGCGGCGGGTGAACGGCCCCGGGGCCAGGGTGCCCCCGGCCGGGTCCGCCACGAAGTCGGGCATGGTCGCCAGCAGTTCCTCGAGCACCACCCGTCCCTGCAGGCGGGCCGCCGCCGCCCCGAGGCAGTGGTGCGGGCCCGACCCGAAGGCGAGCATGCGCTCGATGCGCCGCCCGACGTCGAGCCGTTCGGCGCGGGGCCCGAACTCCCGGGGGTCGCGGTTCGCCGCGCCGTAGAGCAGGTGGACCTTGGCGCCGGCGGGGATGGCCGTGCCGTCGATGTCGACCGGGCGCGTGGCCGTGCGCGACAGGCCCTGCACCGGCGACGTGAACCGCAGCAGCTCCTCCACCGCGCCGGGCACGAGCGCCGGGTCGTCGCGCAGGCGCCGGCGCTCGTCGGGGAACGACGTGAGCAGCGCGGCGCTGTGCCCGAGCAGCCCCGTGGCGGTGTCGTTGCCGCCCGCCACCATGACGAAGCAGAAGCCGAGGACCTCTTCCACCGTGACGGGTCGGCCGTCGAGCTCGGACGCCACCAGCGACGAGACCACGTCGTCGCCCGGATGGCTCCGCCGCCACTCGGACAGCTCGCCGAAGTACCGGTAGAGGTCCCCCACGGCCTCGGCGGCGCTCATGACGCTCCCCGCCGCGTTGGCCTGCACGATGGCGCTCGACCAGCGCGTGAACACGCCGAGGTCGCCGGGTGGCACGCCCAGGAAGGTGGCCACCACGACGCCCGGCAGGGCCCCGGCCACCTCGTCGACGAAGTCGGCGGTCCCGGCCTCGGCGATCCGCTGCATGCGCCCGCGGACGAAGGCGCGCACCGCCGGCTCGAGGCCGGCCACCCGGCGCGGGGTGAACGCCCGGTTCACCAGCCGCCGGTAGCCGGTGTGCCCGGGGCGGTCCATCATCACCAGGGTGGGCAGCAGCCCGAGGGCGGCGATCTCGTCACCCTCGAAGGTGAGGCCCTGGGCCGACGAGAACGTCTCGGTGTCCGTGGCCGCAGTGAACACGTCGGCGAAGCGCGACAGCACCCAGAAGTCGGGGCCCTGGGCACCGCCCTCGCCGCCACGTCGGCCGGCGCCACTCCCAGCCTGGCGGCGGCCGGCGCCCCCGACCACCCGGTGGACCGGGTCCTCGTCGCGCAGCCGCTGGTAGACGGGGTACGGGTCGAGCCAGTCCTCGGGGTCGAACGGGTCGTAGCGAACGGCGTCGACGCTGCTGGTCACGGGGGAGGGTGCTCTCTGGTCGGGGCGGCGGGTCAGGAGCCCCGGTCCGGTGATTCAGCCGGCCGAGTACGTGCAGGGGAGGTGCTTGATGCCGTTGATGAAGTTCGACCGGAGGCGGTCGGGCTCGGCCGTGGCCCGGATGTCGGGGAGGTGGCGGAACAGCTCCTTGAACATCACGGTGATCTCGCGCCGCGCCAGGTGGGCGCCGAGGCAGAAGTGCGGCCCGGGGGCGCCGAAGCCGACGTGCGGGTTGGGGGCCCGCCGCACGTCGAATCGCTGCGGGTCCTCGAAGACGTCCTCGTCGCGATTGGCCGAGTTGTAGAAGAGCAGCACCTTGTCGCCCTCGGCGAAGTCATGGCCCGACAAGGTCGTCGGCTGGGTCACGGTCCGGCGCATGAAGATGACGGGGGAGGCCCAGCGCACGATCTCGTCCACGGCGGTCGGGGCCACGGCGTCGAAGTCCTCGGTCCACACGGCGCGCTGGTCGGGACGCTCGGTGAGCGCCCACAGGCCGTGGCTGATGGCGTTGCGCGTCGTTTCGTTGCCCGCCACGACGAGGAGGATGAAGAACGAGGACAGCTCGGCATCGGTCAGCGCCTCGCCGTCGACGTTGGCGTTGACCAGCGCCGAGGTGAGGTCGTCGGTGGGATGCTCGAGCCGGTAGGCGGCCAGCTCGCGCATGAGCTCCGCCAGATCGGTGCCGGCGTTCATGAACGCCAGCACCGGGTCCTCACCCTCGGGGACGTACTCGGTGTCCCCCATCGACAGGATGACGTTCGAGCGCGTGAAGACGGTGTCGTAGTCGCGCTCGGAGACGCCCATCATGTCGCAGATCACCTTCAGCGGCAGGCGCGCCGCCACCTCGGTGACGAAGTCGCACGCACCCTTGCCCCGCACCTGCTCGATGATGTCGTCGGCGACCTGCTGGATGGTGTCCTCCACGGAGCGCACCATGCGGGGGTTGAAGGCGGCGGAGACGATCCGCCGCAGCCGGGCGTGGCGGGGGTCGTCCATGTTGATCATCGAGCCGAAGAACTCGAGCAGTTCGGGTGGCATGTCGATGATGCTCGTGCTGGACTGCCCCGAGCAGTACAGCTCCGGATGCCGGCTGATCTCGACCACGTCCGCGTGGCGCGTGATGGCGTAGTAGCCCGGCCCCGGGGGGATGGGGATCACCGTCTCGATCTCGAACTCGGGCTCGGCGAAGAAGGCGATGGGCCGCTCGGCCCGCAGGGCCGCGAACGCCGCCTCGCGCCGCTCCCACGGCTCCGCCCAGAAGTCGAAGTCCGACAGGTCGATGCCGTCGAGCCGTGCCGCCTGCGGGATGGTCACCAGCGTCCTCCCGTTCCCGGGTCGAGTGCCGCGTCGCGCGCCGTGGTGCGGCGCCGTCCGTGCGTTGCGCCCGCCATCCTCGCGCCGGGCCCCGCCACCCGCCCAGCCGGGCCCCGCCACCCGCCCAGCCGGACCCCGCGGCCCCCAGGCTCACCCGTGACGTGTCCGGTGGCGCGGGTCCGGTGGTGCCGGTCCTCAGAGAGGGGCAGGGCCGGCGCGTCGCGCCGGCGGGCGGGCCAGCCCCGAGCGCACCAGGGCGCCCAGCTGCTCGGCGCGCCGGGCCTCGTCGGCCGTGCAGGGCTCGGGGGCGTACGAGGCCCGGACGGCCAGGGTGGCGAGCTCGCCGTAGGCGTCGACGGCGCTCTCGACCCCGGCGCCGGGAGCCCCCTCCGACGGGCCGCCCGACCACGCGCTGCTCGCGGACGCGACGGGCACCGGGGCGTAGGTCGCCAACCACTTCGCCCCCGCCAGCGATCGCAGGCGGGCGGCGTGCTCGTGGAGCGTCTCGGTGGGGCGCCGGCCCAGGCGGGCGCGATCGAGGGTCGAGACCGCCCGGCGCCACTGGGCCAGGACCTCGGCCGTGGGGTCGGCCTCGGCGGCGCGACGGCGCCGGTCGTCGCCCCACCGCTCCCGGCGCCGGCGTAGGTCGGGGATTCGTCGCCGCACCCAGCGGCCGGCGGGGACGGCGAGCACCCCCGCCATGAGGATGACCACGACGGCGAGGACCCACACCCGGCTCCCGCCGCCGGTGGGAGCGGTCCGGCCGTGCAGGGCCAGCGGGACCGTCGAGGGGGCCGACACGCCGGAGGTCGCGGGGTGTCGGATGCTCGCCACCGTCGATGCCGTGGACGCCGTCGACTGGCCCCCGGTGTTCTGTGTGCCGGTGCGCGACCCCGAGTTCACGCCGATGCCCGTGGGCTCGCCCGACGAGGCCGGGGTGGGCTCGTACGAGGTCCATCCCGTCGCCGGGCCGAGGTAGACCTCGGGCCACACGTGGGCGTCGGCTCCGGTGACCCGGTACCGGTCGTGGCCCTGGGCCGTGCCCGTGGTGAACCCGATCGCCACCCGGGTGGGGAGGCCGTCGGTCCGGGCCAGCACGGCGTAGGCGGCCGCGAATTGCTGGCAGAAGCCGGCCCTGGTGGTGAACAGGAACGACGACAGAGCGTCTGAGCCCGCGGTCGTGGGTGGCGAGAGCGTGTACCGGAACCGCCCGCTGTCGAACCACCGTGCCAGCGCGGCCGCCTGGGCCGCCGGGGTGGAGGCCCCGGCGACGATCTGGTGGGCGAGCTGGACGACCGGGGGGGACAGCGCCGGCAGCTCGAGGTACGGGGTCAGCGACGAGGCCGGGACGGGGGGTGTCGTGGTGCCGGCCGAGCCGACCGGGCCGCCCGGGCCGGCCGGGCCGCCCGGGCCGCCCGGACGGGTGCCGCGTGCCCGGGTGCCCGGGCTGACCGGGACCCGGGCCAGGGTGCTGTAGCGCTGGCCCGGCGGCGCCTCGATCGCCTCGACGGCGCCGAAGCCGGGCACCACGAAGGCGTTGGCGTCGACCGAGATCGCGGTCGGCGGCAGCGGCAACAACGTGCTCTGGAGGTCGCCGATGGTCACGGCCGCCCGGAAGGTGGTGGTGGGCTCGGGATCGGGAAGCGCCGGGAGTCCCGGGGCGGGCCGGCTCTGGGGCGGCTGGGCGATCGCCTGCACCGCCGCCTCCGTGGTGGCGTCGGGGAGCCAGGCGGTGCCGTCGAAGGTGGTCAGCACGGCCACCTGCCAGTAGGTGGCGACCGGGGTGGTGGCGCTGAACATCACCTCGCCGGTCCGGTTGGTGAGGACGGCTCTGAGGTTGTCGACGAGGTCGATGGCGCGCACGCCGGTCAGACCGCCGCCGGCGCCGATGGCGGGCAGTGCGCCACCGGGGCCGGTCCCGCCCGTGCCGACACCGAGCCCTCCGCCTCCCGCCGCGCCCCCCGCCGGGCCGAAGGGCAGGGCGCTCACCCGCAGCGCCGTGAACGCCGGGCTCACCGCCAGGGGCACCACCACCGCCAGGACGGCGCACAGCACGGCCGGGGCCATCGCCGCCAGGCCGGCCCCGACCCTGCGCGTCCTACCCGCCGCGCCGGCGCCGGGGCGCGCCCCGGGGCGATCGGCGGCGGCGATGAACACGAGGGCGCACCCGAGATAGGCGATGACGCCGGCGACCCGGTCGACCTGCGAGCTGAGCAGCGCGGTGTAGCAGAACAGCCCGAAGCTCGGCGCCAGGGCCACGAGGGCCACCGAGGGGCGCGCCGTGCGGGTCTCGGCCCACGCCCAGATGGACCGGCCGAGCACGGCGACGAGCCCGGCGCCGGTGGCGATGCACAGCACCACGCCCGACGTGGCGGGCACGGGCGTGGGATGTGCGCGGATGACTGCGCCGGCGGCGTCGAACTGCGCCACCAGCGCCCGCCACGTGGTGGAAGTCGGGACACCGGAACGGGTGGACGCCAGCAGCTGTCCCCACACCGTGGCGAGCACCACCGCGACCACGCCCGACACCACCGTCACGGGGATCGACACGCGCACCCGGCGCGCCAGCGAGGTGGCCAGGTGGCCCGCCACCACCGTGGCCAGGACGGGGCCGATCACGTGCGCCGCGCCGGGGGCTTGCGTGAGGCGCGCCGTGCCCAGGCCGGCCGAGACCGAGACCGCCAGCAGCCAGGCGTCCGCCCCCAGGCGCGTCGGCGGGCGATCGCCGACCGGGTCCGCCGCCCGCGATGGAAGGGCCGCGGCGGGCGGGTCGGTCATGGCACCAGGACCGTCTCGGCCCGCCGGCCCAGCACGTCGGGGAGAGAGTGCTGGGCCGCCCCCCGGGCGGTGGTGACGAGCAGGACCTCGGCGCCGCCCGGGTTGCCGCTCGCCCACACCGCGCCGCCCGTGGTCCGGTCACCCCATCGGCGCGCCACCGCGGGCGCCGGGCTCGCGGGGCCGAGCATCGCCAGGGCGCGCAGCAGGGTTTGCCTCCCCGCCGTGTTCGGCGCCACGACGACTCGGTCGCCGGTGCTGGTGCACAGCTCCACCGTCACCGCCCGCTGCAGCGCCTCGATCCCCAGCCCCGCGGCCAACGAGATGGCCTCGTCGATCGAGCGGTCGTCGTGGGCCGACGGCCGGACGTCAACGAGCAGGGTCAGGGACCCGGTCCGGGGCTCGACGAACTCGCGGACCACGAGCTCGCCCGAGCGCGCCAGCGCCGGCCAGTGCAGCCGGGTGAGCCGGTCGCCGGGCGCATACGGCCGCAGCCCGCTCAGCTCGTCTCCCGACATGGTGTTGGCGCTCTGCGTCGCCGCGCCCCACGGGCGGCCGGCGGGGTGCGGGCCGGCGCCGCGTGCCGCGCGCCCGGGAGGCGCGGGGGTGGGGTAGACCACGACGTGGGCCGGAGGCGCTGTCGTGATCCGGCGGCCGAAGAGGCGGAACGGGTCCTCGCACCACAGTGCCACGCCCGACAGCGTGAGCAGGCCGCGCGCCGCGGTCGGCACCGGGATCCAGAGGGCGGCGTCGGCGCCCGGCGCCAGGTCGGGGAGCCGCGACGACCGGGCCATGACGCGCCGGGCCGCGGCCCTCTCGCGCCGGCTGCGACGGGGTGCCGCTGCGAAGCTGTCGCCGGACGTGGTGGACCGCCCGGTGCGTCCGTCGCGGGCGTCCGCCGCACCTGCGACGGCACCGTGGCGCGCGCCCAAGCCGGGGAACGACACCGACCAGTGCCGGCGCGGCTCCTCCACGACCACCGGGGGGAGGCGGTGGCGCCCGGCGTTGCTCACGCGCAGCTCGACGAGGGCGGGCTGCCCCGCGGCCACCTCGGCGGCAGGCACCCGCACCACCAGGCGCAGCGCTCGACGTAGGGCGCGCCGGCGACGGCGTGCCCCCAGCGCGCCGATCGCGAGCAGGACCCACGCCGACGTCGCCAGCAGGACGAACTCCTCGACCCCGTAGACCAGGCCCGCGACCGCCGCGCCGACGGACCCGACGGTCAGCAGCCTGCCCCGCGACGACAGCACGTCTCGTCCGTCCGGTCGCGGCCCGAGGCCGGTTCGCTACCGGGCCCCGCCGACCGGCACGACGAGCCGGGACATGATCTCCGCGATCGTGGCCGCCGGCGTCACCCCCGCCAGTTCGGCCGCGGGGTGGAGAACCACGCGGTGGCCGAGGGCGGGCTCGGCCACCAGCTTGACGTCGTCGGGCGTGACGTACCCGCGGCCGGTGGAGACGGCCACGGCGGCGGCGGCCCGCAGGACCGCCAGTGTGGCGCGCGGCGAGGCGCCCACGGTGAGGTCGGGGTGCGACCGCGTCTCGCCGATGAGGTCCAGCACGTATCCCCGCACGTCGGCCCCGACGTGGGCGCGCCGCGCCGCGTCCGCGAACCGGGCCAGGAATTCCGGGCCGCCGACGCTCGACAGCGACTCGGGGGAGGGGCGCGAGCGGGTGGTGGCGAGGAGCTCGTCCTCGGAGGCGCGGTCGGGGTAGCCGAGGCGCAGCCGGAGCAGGAACCGGTCCCGCTGGCTGTGCGGGAGGGGGAAGGTGCCGGCCGCGTCGAACGGGTTCTGGGTGGCGAGCACCATGAACGGCCGGGGCAGCGGATGGCTGACGCCGTCGGCGCTGACCTGTCGCTCCTCCATGGACTCCAGCAACGCCGACTGTGCTTTGGGGGACGCCCGGTTGAGCTCGTCGGCGAGCAGGACGTTGGTGAACACGGGACCGGGGCGGAAGGCGATGCGCCCGCTGTCGCGGTCGAACACCATGGCGCCCGTGACGTCGGCGGGGAGGAGGTCGGCGGTGAACTGCACCCGGCCGAAGTCGAGCCCGAGCGAGCGGGCGAGCGCCTTGGCGAGCGTGGTCTTGCCCACGCCGGGGTGGTCCTCCACCAGGAGGTGGCCCTCGGCCATGAGGCAGCACAGCGCCAGCCGCACGATGTCGTCCCTGCCGATGTAGGCGGTGCGCACGTTCGCCACCACGTCGTCGAACGTACGGGCCAGCAGTTCGTGGGCCTCGGCGTCGGCCATGCGGCCGAGTGCCGCCGCCGGGTCGCGGGCGTCGGGGACGACGACCGTCCCCAGTGCTGCGGGAGCGGTCAGGGTGCCCGGCGCGCCCGCCGGGCCGGGGAGGCCGGGTGTGCTCCGGACCGGCGTGGAGGTCCCCGCCGGCCACTCCCCGCCTCCGGCCGCCGCCCCGCTCCACTGCGGCACGACCCCGGCGTCCTCTGCGGACGTTGCCATGGCGGGGAAGCCTAGGTGCCCGGCTTCCTCAGAAGTAGCGCGACCGCCGGGCCCGTGCGGGCCTGGCGCCGGCACCCTCGGAGCCTGCGGTCCTCAGGGCGCCGGCTGGGCGATGGCGTACACGGGGACGCCGTTGTACGGCGCCGAGTCGGCCGGCAGGAAGGGGCCGTTCACCACGACGTTGTAGGCGCCGTTCGGGAAGGGGCCGGCGTCGCCCTCGACGGTGATCACCGCGCCGTCCGGCCACACCTGCACGATGATCCCCGTGTGCACCGACGTGGCCGTGCTCTGGGGGCCGGTGCCGTAGAGCACGGCGTCGCCGGGAGCCGGCGTGGCACTTGCCGGGAGGAGGCGGCCGTGCGACGCCGCCCACGAGAAGATGCTGCCGGTGAAGGCCAGGGACGGCACCGGGATCCCGGCTTGCCCCCACACCCACGTGGCGAACAGCGCGCACCACGGTTCGCACGGCCCGTAGGGGTTGCAGAAGGCCCCCTTGGTGTTGTCCGGGTCGGGGCCGACCTGGTGCGCCGCCACCGACGTGATCGCCGACGAGCTGCCGAGCACGTACGGCGACGATCCCGCGAAGGAGTAGGACCAGTCGTCGGGTTGCAGGAGCCAGTAGCCCTTGCCGTCGGGGGTGGCGGCGATCGCCGTGACGGGGGAGACCGGCTGTGTCCCCGACGAGGAGCCGTATCCCTGGGCGTCGCCGAACGGGTAGACGGTCCCGTCGTTGCCCACCATCCAGTAGCCCTCGCCGCCGGGTGTGGTGGCGATGCCCGCGATCGAAGCCGGCATCGTCTCGCCGCCCATCGACCCGTAGAAGCCGGCATCGCCGAAGGCGAAGACGCCGCCGTCGGCGGCCACCATCCAGTACCCGTGGCCGCTCGGCGTGCTCGCCATGCCGGTCACAGCGGCGGCGATGTGCGTCGCCCCCATCGACCCGTAGAACCCGGCGTCGCCGAAGGCGAAGACCCCGCCGTCGGCGGCCACCATCCAGTACCCGTGGCCGCTCGGCGTGCTCGCCATGCCGACGATCGGCTCGTTGAGCGGCGTCGCCCCCATCGACCCGTAGAAGCCGGCGTCGCCGAAGGCGAAGACGCCGCCGTCGAGCGCGACCAACCAGTAGCCCCTGCCGCTCGGTGTGGGTGCCATGCCCACGATGGGCCCGTTGAGCGTGAGCGCCCCGAGCGACCCGTAGAAGCCGGCGTCGCCGAAGGCGAACACCCCGCCGTCGGTGCCCACCAGCCAGTAGCCGGCGCCGTCCGGGGTGGGGGCCATGCCGGTGACCATCGATGACAGGGTCATCGTCGGTGCGCTGTACCCGCGGGCGTCGCCGAACGGGACGACGCCCGAGCCGGCGAAGGGGTGCGTGGGCGGGCTGGCCGCCTCCGCCGGGGTGGGGAGCACCATCGTGACGAGCGAGGTGGCCAGGACGGTCAGGGCCGCCATGATCAGGGCGGTGCCGGTGGCCGGGAAGCCGGCGCGCCGCCGCCGGCGTGCCTGCTGCCCGGACGCGGGGGCATCGGGCGGAACGGTGCGCGGCACACGTGAATTGTCGGTCGGAGCGGTGCCGATCTGAAGTGTGGTCGGTGGTCGGCACCGGGCGGGGCGACCCCCGGATCGGGCCGTGTCGGCGCGCCCGGCTGGACCGAGGCCGGGCGGTGCGCCGGCGGTGTCGGCGGCTCGGGCGACGCGCCGGCGGTGTCGGCGGCGGCCTACGCGCCGGCGGTGTCGGCGGCGGCCACCACGGCGGCCCAACCCTGGCGCACGCTCGGGGACGCCGGTGCCCATCCGCTCGCCGCCACGAACCGTCGGTTGGCAACCCGTTGTGACCGGGTGAGGGCGGCGGCCTTGGCGCCGCCGAACTTCGCCAGACCTGCCGGCGCGATGCGCGGCGGCCGCACCCCCAGCGCGGTGGCGAGCGCCGCGAAGAACTCGCGACGCGTCAACGGCTCGTCGTCGCCCACGTTGTAGGTGCCCGGTGGCACCGCCAGCGCCGCCACCACCGCCGCCGCGGCGTCGTCGGTGGTGACCGACGACGTGTACCCGTCGGGCCCTGCGGCCATGGCAAGGCCTCGCTTCGCCATGGCGATCATGCCGAGCGTGCTGTCGCTGTCGGGACCGTAGAACGCGGCGAACCGAAGGACCACGCCGGTGGCGCCGGTCCCGGTCACGCGCGCCGCGTTGGCTTCGGCCACGGTGGCCGACCGCAGGTTGGCCACCGGCTCGACGGGGGACGACTCGTCCAGCCACCGGTCGCCGCCGTCGGCGTAGAGGAAGGTGATCGACTCCTGCACGTAGCGGCCCACATCGTGGGCCAGCACGGCTTGGACGAGGTTGGCAGACACCTCGCTCCTGATCCGGTCGTTCTCGGCCCACGCCCGGGGCATGGCCATGCGGGCGGAGGCGGGGATGTGGGTGGCCATGTTGCACACCGCGTCATGGCCGACCACCGCCCGGTCGACGGCGGTACGGTCGAACAGGTCGACCGTCACCGGGTGCGCGCCCAGGTCGCGCAGCAACGCTTGTCGTGCTGCGGAACGCGCCACCGCACTGACGTCGTGGCCGGCACCGACGAGGAGGCGAACGGCCCGGCGACCGACCACGCCGGTGGCGCCGGCGACGAACACCTTCATCGTCGCCGGCCCGACCGTCGACGTCCCCACCGTCGCCGGCGCGACGGACCCGGGCCCGACCGCCGTCGGTCACGCCATGGCCGGCCGCCGGGCTCCGGCCCCGGTGCGTGCGGCGCGATGTCGGGCACGCCCCGATGGTAGGCGGGGATGCCTCGCGGAGAGAGATCCGTCGTCGAGCACCAGCCCGTGGGTCGACGCTGCTGGGGCTCACGGAGCTCGACGGCCTCGCCCTCGAAAGATGTTGGCCCGTTGAGATTCGCCCGGCGCCTGCACGAGGCATCCCCCGACCTGTCACCACGGTGCGTCGCGGTCGGATTCGTCCTGAGCGTGAACCCGGAAAGCGCCCAGGCGTTGGGTAGCCTTGAGGTGCTCCTGCATTGGGTGAGGGTGAGGCGAGAGCGCGTGATATTCGTCGAGGTCTTCAGGCTTCTCTTGGTGATCGCCGGCACCATCGGCGGTCTCGCCGTGGGCAACCACGTCGGGAAGGAGACGACCGCGCCGGTGGTGGGCATCACGCTCGGCGCCCTGTTCTCCTACCTGCTCGGCGGCGTCATCGGGCGCCTGCTCGACCGCGGGTTGCGCGGCGCGGTGGGCCAGCTCCGCTCCATGCCTGCCAGTGAGGTGTTCGCCGGGTCCGTCGTCGGCACGACCGGCCTGCTTCTCGGCCTCGTGGCCGGGCTTCCCGTGATCGCTCTCGTGCACTCGAGCATCGACTACCCGTTGGTGGCCGCCTTCGCCTGGGTGCTGTGCGTCGCGGGCATCCGCATCGGCGTCACCAAGGGTCAGGAGATCGTGCGGGCGGCCGGTATGTCGCACCTGCTCGATCGCCCCGCCGAGCCACCGCCGGGGACGGCCCTGGTCGTCGACACCTCCGCCGTGATGGACCGGTACCTCATGGTCCTGGGGCGGTCGGGGCTCCTCGCCGGCGGCATCGTGCTGCCGCGTTTCGTGCTCGACGAGGTCCGCACCTTGTCGGAGAGCCCCGACCCGGTGGCGTCGCGCCGAGCCCGGCGGGGGCTCGAATCGATCGAGGCCCTCAGGGCCGGCGGCGTGGCCGTGTGGATCAGCGACGACGAGGTCCCGCAGTTCGACGACACCGCCCACCGTGTGATCGCGCTGGCCCACCGGTTGCACGTGCGCCTCGCCACCTGCTCGGTGGAGGTGGCCGACCGGGCCGAGGCCGAGGAGGTCGACATCGTCGACTTCCGCCGGCTGGCGACGGAGCTCTCGCCCGACCATCCCCCGGGCGAGCATCTCGTTATCGACCTCGTCAAGGAGGGCCGCCAGGCCCGCCAGGCCGTCGGCTACCTGCCCGAAGGGGACATGGTGGTGGTGAACGACGCCGTCCATCTGGTCGGCCGGACCGACATCGAGGTGGTGGTGTCCTCGGCGCGCCAGACGACCCAGGGACTGCTCGTCTTCGCCCACCTCTTCGATGGCGGCCCCTCGTTGGCGCGGCAGGCCGGGACCGGCTGACCGCCAGGGACCGGCTGACCGTCGGGGACCGGCTGACCGCCGGGGACCGGCTGACCGCCTGGGGCTTGGCCGCCCCACCCGAGGCAGCCTCAGGCGGCCTTGACCGCCGCCACCAACTTGGACAGGGAGTCCTTGGCGTCCCCGAAGAGCATGGTGGTCTTGGGGTCGTAGAGCAGCTCGTTGTCGATGCCCGCGAACCCGGGCCGCATCGACCGCTTCAGGAAGACGATGTTCACCGCCTGGTCGGCGTTGATGATCGGCATCCCGTAGATGGGGCTGCCCGGGGTGTTCTTCGCCGCCGGGTTGACCGTGTCGTTCGCCCCCACGACCAGTGCGACGTCGGTGGTGGCCATCTCCTGGTTGGCGTCGTCCATCTCCTCGAGCTGGTCGTACGGGACGTTCGCCTCGGCCAGGAGCACGTTCATGTGCCCCGGCATGCGGCCGGCCACCGGATGGATCGCGTAGTAGACCTCGACACCGCGCGCCGCCAGGGCGTCGGCGAGCTCGCGCGCCGTGTGCTGCGCCTGGGCCACGGCGAGCCCGTACCCGGGGATGATGGCGACCTTGCGGGCGTAGGCGAGGAGCACGCCGATGTCGTCGGCCGTGCCGGACCGCACCGAGCGACCCTCGGCGTCGGGGCCTTCGCCCGTCGCCGTGACGACCGAGCCGAAGGCGCTGAAGAGGATGTTGGCGAGCGAGCGCCCCATGGCCTGGCTCATCATCCGGGTGAGCAGCGTGCCCGACGCGCCGACGAGCGTCCCCGCCACGATGAGCAGCGTGCTGTTGAGGGTGAAGCCCGAGGCCGCCACGGCCAGGCCGGTGAAGGCGTTCAGCAGCGAGATGAGCACGGGGGTGTCGGCGCCGCCGATGGGCAGCACGAAGATGGCGCCCAGCACCAGCGACAGCACCAGCACCACCACGAGCACGGCCGTGCTGGCGGTCACGACCGTGACGACGAGCAGGGCGGCGATGGCGACGGCGATGGTGGCGTTGATGAGCTGCTGCGCCGGGTAGGTGATCGGCCGCCCCGTCATGAGCTCCTGCAACTTGGCGAAGGCGATCCCGCTGCCCGCGAAGGACACGGATCCCACGAGCACCCCGAACAGGATCTCGCAGATCTTGTAGATGGCGAGCGACTTGCCCGGCACCGAGATGAACTCGGTCACCGAGACCAGCGCGGCCGCGCCACCGCCGACGCCGTTGAAGATGGCGACCATCTGGGGCATGGCCGTCATCTTCACGAGACGCGCCGCGGGGACGCCGATCACCGCGCCGATCACGATGGCCACGATGATCAGCACGAGGTTGCGCGTATGCGAGTACACGACGGGCAGGGAGAAGGTCCATGCCACCGCGACGAGCATGCCGGTGGCCCCGACGATGTTCCCCAGCCGGGCGCGCTTGGGCGAGCTGAGGCCCTTCAGGGCGAGGACGAAGCCGACGATGGCGACCAGGTAGACGAGGTCGGTGGCGGTCGCCCGGCTCACGCCGCCGCCCCCTTGTCACCGGTGGCGCCGTCGGCCGTCGGTCCGGCCGGGGCCGCCTTGCGGTCGGTGGGCTTGGCCTTGAACATCTCGAGCATCCGGTCGGTCACCACGAAGCCGCCGACCACGTTCAGCGTGGCGAGGACGACGGCCAGGAACCCCAGGGTGAGCTGGGCGGCGCCGTGGGCCCCGCCCAGCACCACCATGGTGCCCACGAGGATGATGCCGTGGATGGCGTTGCTCCCCGACATCAGCGGGGTGTGCAGGATGCTCGGCACCTTGGAGACGACCTCGTAGCCGACGAAGGCGGCGAGGACGAAGACGGTGATGAAACCCATGAGGCCTGGGCCGAAGGCGGCGATGGCGGCGATCACGGCGCTCCCTCCTTGCCGGCGCCGGCGATCAGCTCGGCCGTCGGCTCGTGGACGACGGTGCCGGCACGCACCACGCAGCTGCCCTTCACGATCTCGTCGTCGAAGTCGGGCCGCAGCTCGCCCTCGGCCACGATCAGCGCCAGGAAGTTGGCCACGTTGCGCGAGAACAGGAAGCTGGCGTGCGTCGGCATCGCCGCGGGCGGGTTGGTGAGGCCGCACACGACCACGCCGTTGTGGTCGATGTCCTCGCCGGGCTCCGACAGCTCGCAGTTGCCGCCGCCGTCGGCGGCCATGTCGACGATGACCGATCCTTCCGCCATCCGCTCGACCATCGCCGTGGTGACGAGGATCGGTGCCTTGCGGCCCGGCACCGCCGCTGTGGTGATCACGACGTCCGACGCCGCCACCTCGTTGCCGATGAGCTCGCGCTGGCGGGCCAGGAACTCCTCGGACTGCTCGCGGGCGTAGCCGCCCGACCCCTCCTGGGACTCGAGCTCGAGCTCGACGAAGGCGGCGCCGAGTGACTGCACCTCTTCCTTGGCGGCGGCCCGCACGTCGTAGGCGCGCACCTGGGCGCCGAGGCGCCGGGCGGTGGCGATCGCCTGCAGGCCCGCCACGCCTGCGCCGAGCACCAGCACCTTGGCGGGGGGCACGGTGCCCGCCGCCGTCATGAACATCGGGAAGAACTTGGGGAGGCGCTCCGCCGCGGCCAGGGCGGACAGGTAGCCCGACACCGTCGCCTGCGACGACAGGGCGTCCATCGACTGGGCGCGGCTGATGCGGGGGACGAGGTCGAGGCTGAACGCGGTGGCCTTGCGCTGGACCAGTGCCCGGACCGTGTCCAACTGGGCGCCGGGCTGCAGGAAGCTCACGACCGTGGCCCCCTCGGCCAGCAGTTCGACCTCCTGCGGGGTCGGGGCCTGCACCTTGGCCACCAGGTCGGCGGCCGACAGGACCTCCCGGGCGCCGGCGCGGACGGTGGCGCCCTTGTCGACGTAGGCGCTGTCCGGGAAGTGGGCCAGGGCGCCCGCCCCCTCCTGCACGACGACCTCGACACCCGAGCCGGCCAGGCGACCGGCCACGTCGGGGATGAGGGCCACGCGCCGCTCGCCGGGTCGCGTTTCGGTGGGGACGGCGAGTTTCACGGTGGGCTATCAGAGCACGCCCCGGTGCTGATCCTCCACTTCACGCCTGCAGGGAGCCCCGTCCCGGCGCCCGGCGTCCCCGGCGCCCGGCGTCCCCGGCTGGCCGTGCCCGGCGTGGCGTCAGCCGGATTCGGAGCGATCGGTCCCCGCCAGGGCGGTCAGGAAGGCGGGGGACTCGCCCCCCCCGTGCACCTCGAGCGCCGCCCCCGACACGTACGACGCCAGGGGGGACGCCAGGAACAGGCACGCGCCGGCGACGTCCGCCGGGGTCCCCATGCGGCCCAGCGGGACCGTGGCCGCCACCGCGGCCAGTCCGGTCGCCCCCCCGTAGTGGTGGTCGGCCGCCTCGGTGGCCACCATGCCCGCCACCACGCAGTTGACGCGCACCTTCGGCGCCCACTCGACGGCGAGCGTGCGCGTCAGGTTGAGCAGGCCCGCCTTGGCGGCGCCGTAGGCGGCCGTCCCCGGCGACGGGCGCAGGGCCGAGACGCTGCCGATGTTCACGATCGAGCCCCCCGAGTCCTCCTGCATGACGCGGTTGGCGGCTTGCGCGCAGAAGAACGGCGCCAGGAGGTTGAGCGCGACGACCTGGGACACAAAGCGCGCCGACGCGTCGGCGGCCGGCACGGCGGGTGACCCGCCGGCGTTGTTGACGAGCACGTCGATGCGACCGTGGTGCTCGACCGTGGCCGCCACCACCCCGGCCGCCTGCTCCGCGTCGCGCACGTCGGCTGCCACGAACATGGCGCGGCGCCCGCCGCCGGTCGGCAGGGCGTCGGCTGGCGGTTCGGACCGGCCGCAGATGGTGACGTCCGCTCCGGCAGCGAGGAACGCCTCGGCGATGCCGCGCCCGATCCCGCGTGACCCGCCGGTCACGACCACCACCGATCCGGTGAAGTCCAGACCGCTGGTGGAGCCGGTTCCCCCGGTGCTGTCCGTTGCCTCGGTCACGGGCGCTCCTTGGCGACCACCGCGGCGATGGCCCGACCCGGGTGCAGAACCTAGCCAAGGAGGGCGCCGGGCCGGAGCCGGACCGGCTCGTTCCCTTGACGATCATGCAGCCCGAGGCGAGACTCACCCGCGGAGGGCGAGGGCGAGGGCGTCGGGAGGCGCTCTTCGGGGGGATCCGGAGGTGCGATGAGGACGACGACGCGTCACGCGTCACCGTTCTCGTTGCAGCACCTGCCCGCCCTCGACGGCATCCGCGGCGTCGCCGTGTTGGCGATCATCGCCGCCCACACCGTCGGCGCCATCCCCGGGGGCTTCCTCAGCGTCGACGTCTTCTTCGCGCTGTCGGGGTACCTGATCACGTCGCTGCTCGTCGCCGAGTGGCGCGGGCGCGGCACCGTCTCGCTGGCGCGCTTCTGGGGGCGCCGGGCACGGCGCCTGCTCCCCGCGCTGTTCCTGATGCTCACCGGCGTGGCCGTGGGCGCCGCGCTGTGGCCTCGCATCTTCGGCAGCCCGTCGCTGCGCGGCGACACCGTCGCCACCGTCTTGCAGGTGGCCAACTGGCACCTCATCGCCGGCCACACCGACTACTTCGCCAGGACGCCGCCGTTCTCGCCCTTGCTGCACACGTGGTCGCTCGCCATCGAGGAGCAGTTCTACCTGGTGTGGCCGCTGGTGGTGCTCGGGGTGCTCACCTTCCGCCGGCCGCGGTGGCTCGGGCGCCGCCGCGCGCCGGTCGGCGGTACCGGCTCCGGTGCCACGCGTGCCGCGGTCGCCGGGCGCGAGCCGGTGTGGCTCGCCGCCGCCGGCCCTGACGAAACTCGCCCCGACGCAACGATCTCCGACGCAACGATCCCCGACGCCGACCGCCGCCGGCGCCTGACCGTGCTCTTCGCCGTGGCCGCCGGCGGTGCTGTCGCCTCGGCGGCGTGGATGGCCGTGCTCACGCGCACCGGCGCCGACACGACGCGCAGCTACTACGCCAGCGACACCCGCGCCCAGGCGATCCTCGTCGGGGCCGCCCTCGCCGTCGCCGGCGTGCTGTGGGGGCCGGCCACCTCGCGGTCGGCGAGAGCGGCGCTGCGGGCCGCGGGGGTGGCCGGGGTGGCCGGCACGGCGCTGTTGTGGGCTCTGGTCCCGCAGGACTCCCTGTGGGCGTTCCGTGGCGGGTTCTTCGTGGCCGCGCTGTGCACCGCGGGGGTCATCGCCGCTGTCGCCGGGCTCCCGGGCACGCCCGTCGGCGCCGTGCTGGCATGGGGCCCGCTGCGCTACGTGGGCCGCATCTCCTACGGCATGTACCTCTGGTACTTCCCGCTGCTGTTGGTCCTGACCCCGCAGCGCGTGCACGCGTCGGGGGCGGCGCTGCTCGCCCTGCGCGTCGTCGTCATCGTGGCGGTCGCCACCGCCTCCGCGTACCTGGTGGAGCTGCCCATCCGGCGCGGCCGGCTCCCGGTGTGGTGGGCGCCGCTGGCGATGCCCACGGCGGCCGGCCTGGCCGTCCTGTCGACCTTCCTGGCCACGGTGGAGGTCACCGGGGTCGCGGCCGCCTCGGCGCGGTCCCACGGCGCCGAGCCGACGGCCGCGGCGCTGGCCGCCCCCGTCCGTGCCCAGCCCGTCAAGGTCCTCGTCGTGGGCGACTCCATGGCCGGCACCCTCGGTGTGGGGCTCGGCCGGGTGATGGCGGACTACGGGGTGGTGGCCGTGAACGAGGGGAGCCCGGGGTGCTCGGTGTCGATGGACGGGCAGGTCCGGGTGCTGTGGTTCACCGGTCCCCCCGGCGCGCCGTGCCAGGACGGTGACCCCGGGGCGCTCCTGGCCCAGTGGAAGGCGTGGGTCGACCAGTTCAATCCCGACGTCGTCGTGTACCTGGCCCGCAGCGACCTCCTCGACCAGCAGGAGGGTTCCACCTGGACGCACCTCGGCGACGCCGCCTTCGACGCCCACGTGGCCGACCGCTTCCGCCAGGCGGTCGCCGTGCTCGGCTCGCGCGGGGCCCACGTCGTCCTGCTCACCACTCCCGTGTACGACACCGGGCTCCAGCCGAGCGGTGCGCCCTGGCCCGAGGACGATCCCGGGCGGGTGCTCGTCGACAACCAGATCATCCGATCCGTCGCCACGGCGGGCGTCGCCACGGACGCCGTCGCCGGGCAGGCCGTCGCCAAGCGGGGCGTCGCGACGGCCTCCCGCGCCGGCGGTGCCGGCGGTGCCGACACCGCCGGAGGGGGGGTGACGGTATTCGACGTCGGCTCGTGGCTCTCGCCCGGCGGCAAGTACGCGACGACGGTCGACGGGGTGCGGACGCGCTGTGACGACGGCGTGCACCTCACGGTGGCCGGGGGGGAGTGGGTGGCGAGGCGCATCCTCCCCGAGGTCGCCCTGCTGGGCCGCCCGCACCAGGCGGCGTCACCGTCCGGGTCGTGGTCGGGCGACATCGCCCTCACCCCGCCGTCGTGGTACGCCGAGCTGCCCTGCGCCGTGGGCTGACCCCGACGGGCCGACGACGACGGGCCGATCCGCTCGTGCCCACCCGCGCCGGCCGACCCCTCGCCCCACGGACGCGCACGCTCCGGTCGGCGTCGGCGGGCGGGCGGTTCGCACCGCTCGGCGGCGACCGAATACCCTGCTCCGGCAGTACGGGCGTGCACCCTGCCCGTCGCCGGGTCCCGCCGGGGCCGCGGCCCGTCGATCCGGAGACGTCCATGGGCATCGAGACACACCAGCGCACGCCGGGCACGGCCGAGGTGGTCTTGGACGTGCCTCCGGTGAACGCCCTCGACGTGGCGTCGTGGTTCGCCTTCGCCGACGCCGTGCTGGCCGCGGGGAGCGATCCGTCGGTGCGGGTGGTCGTGGTGCGCGCCGAGGGCCGCGGGTTCTGCGCCGGGGTCGACATCAAGGAGATCCAGGCCAAGGGGGACGAAGCCCTGGTCGGCGTGAACCGGGGCTGCGCGGCCGCCTTCGCGGCGGTCTACGACTGCGAGGTCCCCGTCATCGCCGCCGTCCACGGCTTCTGCCTGGGCGGCGGCGTGGGCATCGCCGGCAACGCCGACATCGTGGTGGCTTCCGACGACGCCACCTTCGGCCTGCCCGAGGTCGACCGCGGCGCGCTGGGGGCGGCCACCCACCTCGCCCGGCTCGTGCCCCAGCACCGGATGCGCTCCATGGTGTACACCGCCGAGCCGGCGACGGCGGCCGAGCTGCACCACTACGGGTCCGTGCTGCGGGTGGTGCCCCGCGACCAGCTCGTCGACGCCGCCTACGAGGTGGCGGCGTCCATCGCCACCAAGAGCCCG
This sequence comes from Acidimicrobiales bacterium, assembly GCA_035531755.1. Classification (NCBI taxonomy): domain Bacteria; kingdom Bacillati; phylum Actinomycetota; class Acidimicrobiia; order Acidimicrobiales; species Acidimicrobiales bacterium. Next base: position 36,181 of record DATKSK010000001.1, read on the forward strand.
ACGATCATCCGCCGGGCCAAGGAGTCGCTCAACGGCATCGACCCCGTGGACGTGAAGCGCAGCTACCGCTACGAGCAGGGGTTCACCTACGAGCTGCACGTCCGGGGCGTGGCCGACGAGCAACGCCAGGCGTTCGTCGACAAGCGCGATGCCGACACCTCGTCATGACCGGCGGTCTCCGGTGACGGGCCCACGCCCGGCGCGGGGAACGACGTGAGCGACAAGCGCACGTCGCTCGACGACATGGTCGGCGAGCTGCGCGACGGCATGACGGTCGGCTTCGGCGGCTGGGGGTCGCGCCGCAAGCCCATGGCGGCGGTGCGGGCCGTGCTGCGCTCGGGCGTGCGCGACCTGACCGTGGTCGCCTACGGCGGGCCCGACGTCGGCGTGCTGTGCGCCGCCGGGCGCGTCCGCAAGGTGGTCTACGGGTTCGTGACCCTCGACTCCATCGCGCTGGACCCCCACTTCCGCGCCGCGCGCCAGCAGGGGACGATCGAGGCCATGGAGGTGGACGAGGGGATGTTCTACCTGGGCCTGCTGGCCGCCGCCCAGCGGCTGCCTTTCCTGCCCACCCGGGCGGGGCTCGGCTCCGACGTGCTGCGCGTCAACCCCGGGCTGAAGACGGTGCGCTCCCCCTACGACGACGGCGAGGAGCTCGTGGCCATGCCCGCGCTCACCCTCGACGCCGCCTTCGTGCACGTGAACCGGGCCGACACCCACGGCAACGGGCAGGTGCTCGGCCCCGACCCCTTCTTCGACGAGCTGTTCCTGGGGGCGGCGGTCCGTCGCTTCCTCACCGCCGAGACCGTCGTCGAGCCGGGCGGGCTCCTCCACCACGGCCCCATCCAGACCGTCACCGTCAGCCGCCTCCTCACCGACGCCGTCGCCGAGGCCCCCGGCGGCGCCCACTTCACGTCGTGCCCCCCCGACTACGACCGCGACGAGGGCTTCCAACGGCGATATGCCGCCGCCGCCGCCGACCCCGACGCCTGGGCGGCCTTCGACGCCCGCTACCTCCAGGCCGACGAGGCCGGCTACCGGGCCGCCGTCGACGAGGACACCGCCACCGACGGGGGTGCGTCGTGAGCGCCGACGAGGGTGTGACGCGCGCCGAGGTGTGCGCGGTGGCGTGCGCCGAAGCGTGGCGCGGCGACGGCGAGGTGATGGCGAGCCCGTTCGGCACCATCCCGGCCGTCGGGGCCCGCCTGGCCCGGCTGACGTTCGCGCCCGACCTGGTGCTGACCGACGGCGAGGCCGCCCTCATGGCCAACACGCCGGGCGTCTCCGCCCGGCGCGACGAGCTCGTGCTCGAGGCGTGGATGCCCTACCGGCGGGTGTTCGACGTGGTGTGGTCGGGCCGGCGCCACATCATGATGATGGCGTCGCAGGTGGACCGCTACGGGAACCAGAACCTGAGTGCCATCGGCGACTGGGCCCGGCCCAAGGCGCAGCTGATCGGGGTGCGCGGCGCGCCGGGCAACAGCGTCAACCACACCACCAGCTACTGGGTGCCCGCCCACTCGCCGCGCAGCTTCGTGGAGCACGTCGACATGGTGTGCGGGGTGGGCTACGACCGCGCCGCCGCTGCGGGGCCCGCGGCCACGCGCTTCCACGAGGTGCGGGTGGTGGTGTCGAACCTGGGCGTGTTCGACTTCGACACCCCCGACCACGCCATGCGCCTGCGCTCGGTGCACCCCGGCGTCACCGTCGACGAGGTCGTGGCCGCCACCGGGTTCGCGCTCGTGCTCCCCGATCCGGTGCCGGTGACCCGGGCCCCCACGGTCGACGAGCTCGAGCTGGTGCGCGAGGTCCTCGACCCCCGGCGGCTGCGCGACAAAGAGGTGGCGTCCTGACGCCGCCCGGCGCGGCGTCGCCGGGACCGCTCCCGGCGTCGCCCGAGCCCCACCCCGCGCTGCGCACGCGGCTGTGCGAGCTGGTGGGCGTGCGCTACCCCATGGTGCAGACGGGCATGGGATGGGTGGCCGGGCCCCGCCTGGTGGCCGCCACCGCCAACGCCGGTGCGCTCGGGATCCTGGCGTCGGCCACCATGACCGTCGACGAGCTGCGCGCCGCGGTGGCCGAGGTCCGGGCGCGCACCGGCGCCCCGTTCGGGGTGAACCTCCGCACCGACGCCGCCGACGTCGGCGAGCGCATCGCCGTGCTGCTCGACGCGGGCGTGAAGGTGGCGAGCTTCGCCCAGGCCCCGCGCGCCGAGATGGTGACCCGCCTGCGCGACGCCGGCGTGGTGGTCATCCCCACCGTGGGGGCGCGGCGCCATGCCGAGAAGGTCGCCGATTGGGGCGTGCACGGCGTCATCGCCCAGGGGGCGGAGGGCGGCGGCCACACCGGCCCGGTGCCGACGACCCTGCTGCTCCCCCAGGTGGTCGACGCCGTGGGCGACCGGGTGGTCGTCATCGGCGCGGGCGGCTTCTCGAGCGGCCGGGGGCTCGTGGCCGCCCTCGCCTACGGGGCGGCCGGCATCGCCATGGGCACCCGCTTCCTCCTCACGCAGGAGAGCACCGTCCCCGACGAGGTGAAGAAGGTCTACCTGGGCACCCCGGTCACCGGGACCGTCGTCACCACGCGGGTGGACGGCGCACCCCAGCGCGTCATCCGCACCGACGTCGTGGACCACCTCGAGGGTGCGGGACGCCTCGCCGCGCTGCCCCGGGCCCTGCGCAACGCCCTCGCCTTCCGGCGCCAGACCCACGCCTCCATCGGGGCGCTGCTGTCCGAGGGCCGGGCCATGAAGGAGGGCAACGAGATGTCCTGGGCCCAGGTGGTCATGGCCGCCAACGCCCCCATGATGACCAGGGCCGCCCTCGTCGACGGCCGCACGGACGTCGGGGTGCTGCCCACCGGCCAGGTCGTCGGTGTCATCGAGGAGCTCCCCACCGTGGCCGAGCTGGTGGCATCGGTGATCACCGAGGCCAACGCCACCCTCGAGCGCCTGGCCGGCTGATCCGTCGCAGGGGCGCCGGGAACTCCCGACGGGGGAGCGGACACTAGTGGTCGTGGACGCAGCGCCTTCCCGGGGAGACCGGGACCTCGGTGACCGGGAGCTGTGGGGGCGCGCCGCCGAGGACCCGGAGGCCTTCGGGACGGTGTTCGAGCGCCACGCCCGGGCGGTGTTCGCCTTCTGCGTGCGGCGGTGCGGTGACCGGGCGCTCGCCGAGGACCTGACGAGCATCGTCTTCCTCGAGGCCTGGAAGCAGCGTGCCGCCTTCGAGCCGACGGGCACGACGGTGCTGCCGTGGCTGCTCGGCATCGCCAACAACATGTGCCGCAACGCCACCCGGTCCCGCCGGCGCCACCGGGCCGCGCTGCGCCGGATCCCGCTCGGGCCGTCGGCCGCCGGTGTCGAGAACGACGTCGTCTCCCGGGTGGACACCGCTGCAGCCCTCGAGTCGGCACGCCGCGCCCTCGACGGCCTGTCGCGCCACGAGCGCGAGGTCGTGGTGCTCGTCTCGTGGAGCGACCTCACCTACGGCGAGGCTGCCGCCGCGCTGGGCGTGCCCGTCGGCACGGTCCGCTCGCGCCTCGCCCGGGCCCGCCGGAAGCTGCGCGCCGCGCGGGACCCGTCCGGCGGCACCGGCCAGGGCGCGCCGGACGGCGCCGTCGCCGCGCTGGTACGCCCCGCAGTGCTCGAACCGACCGTCTCGACAACGAAGGAGCCCACATGACCGACCTGCTCCCCCCTCCGGTGCCTTCCCTGAGCGACGACTGGGTCGCCCGCCGCCGCCACCATCTGGTCGCCGAGTTGTGCGTGCGTCCGCGACGACGGCGCCCGCTCGCCGCGACGATCGGCGTGGGCGCCGCCGTGGGTGGCGCGGCGGCGGTGGTGGCCGTGGTGGCGCCCGGCGCCCCCGCCGCCTTCGCCCGGTGGAACGCGTCGCCCACGGCGCCGGCGGCGGGCCAGGTAGCCACGGCGCAGGCCGCCTGCCAGGCACGCCTGGTCCCACTGACGACGGCGGAGCGGGGGGCCGCGTCCGGCTGGCAGCCCGCCGTGACCGACATCCGGGGTCCCTTCACGCTGTCGGTCTTCACCGCCGGCACGGCCACTGCCACCTGTCTCGACGACGGTTCGTTCGAGAGCGTGTCCGTGCGGGTGGGCCCGCAGCCGCCGCCTCCGCCCGCGGGCGGGGTGGTCGTCGACCAGGCGTCGTTCACGGCCCGCCAGGGCGAGCCCTTCACACTGGTGGTGGGGCGCGCCGGGGCCGGCGTGACCGCCGTCACCCTCGTGCGCGCCGACGGGAGCACCATCGAGACGAGCCTGGCCGACGGCCGGTTCGCGGCCTGGTGGCCCGGCGACGGCGCCGTGCGGGGGGCGGAGGCGTCCACGCCGACCGGCGTGGTGACGACGCCGCTGCACCTCCAGCCGCTCCAGCGGTACGGCGTGATGCCCGGCACGGGGAAGGGCGCGGGCACGCCCACCGCCGCCGGGTCATCCGTCGGGTCATAGCGTCGCCGGGAGTGACCGCTCTCAATCCCCGGCCGGCGCTTGCCGATGCCCAGCCCGTGGCGACCGCGGCGACACGACGGCGGCGGCCTGCGGCCGAGCACGGGTTCGGCCTGGCCGGGCTGATCCTCTCGCTGCTCGTGCTGGGCGCCGTCAGCGCCGCCGCCGTCATGGCCCTCGGCAGCGGGAGCGGTACCGGTCTGGGCGGGGCCGGCGGTCTGACCGGTGCGGGTGGCGGATCCGATGGGTCGTCCGGTCTGGGCTCGACCGTGTCTCGGGCCTACGACCTCGGGGCACAGACCACCTTGAAGACCGTCGAGCAGAACGTGCTCGACGCGTCGGTGGCCGGCGGCGGGTTCGCCGGGCTCGACCTCTCGCCGTACGGCGTGGTGGCGGGACCGTCGACGTCGGCGCAGACCGTGAGCGGCGTGCTGGCGGCCGGCGGGGACGGCGCCACCCTGGCGGTGCAGTCGCGCACCGGGACGTGCTGGCTCGCCTGGGTCTCCGCCGGCGCGTCGTGGTACGGGGCCGAGGTGCACGCGCCGTCGTGCGCGGCGGTCGCCCTCGACGGCGCGCCCACGGCGGGGACGTCGGGCGGGATCACGTGGCAGGCGGGGTCCTTCCCCGCGTCGTGACGGATGGCGCCTGGGGCGACCCGCCCTGGCGGCGCCACGGGCGTCGGCGCCGGGCGACGGGCGGGCTACGGGTTGCCCCGGACCTCCTGCACCAGCCATCCGTTGCCGTCGGGGTCGCCGAAGGAGAGGATCGAGCCGTAGTCGGCGCGGCCGGGATCGGGGCCGTCGACCTGGTTGCCCGACTCGAAGTGGTAGACCTCGCTGACGTCCGCGCCGCGTCCCGCCAGCTCGGCGCGCGCCGCCTCGATGCCGGGGACGACCAGGTGGAGCCCCTGGAGTGATCCCGGGGCCCCGGTGTTGCGCATGAGGGCGATCGAGCACGCCGAGCCCGGCGGGGTCAGCTGCACGACGCGGGATTCATCGCCGGCGCGGTGGTCGACGTCGAGGCGGAACCCGGCCTGCTCCATGGAGAAGGCCGTGGCGCGGTCGACGTCCGCCACCGGCACGACGAGCTCGAGCTTCCAGTCCACCTCAGCGCGCCGTGCGCAGGCGCTCCACCAGCGCCTCGGCCTGCTCGGCCAGGCGGGCCGCCTCGGACCCGCCGGCGCCGCCCTCGACGAGCCGCGACAGCCCGGCCACGAGCGTGGCCAGCTCGACGAGCGCCTCGCTCGACTCGTGGATCTTCACCGTCGAGAACGGGAAGGCGACCGTGACCTTGGTCGTGGGCGTCACGATCGCCGGCGGGGTCTTGTGTCCGGCTCCCTCCGCACCCGCGCCCTTCGGCGACCCTGTGCCGTCGGCCGGCACTACCCGAGGCGCTCGATGATGGTGGCGTTGGCCTGGCCGCCGCCTTCGCACATGGTCTGCAGGCCGTAGCGCCCGCCGGTGCGTTCGAGCTCGTTGAGCAGCGTCGCCATGAGGCGCGCCCCCGAGCACCCCGTCGGGTGCCCGATGGCGATGGCCCCCCCGTTCGGGTTGACCTTGGCCATGTCGGGGTGCAGCTCCCGCTCCCACGCCAGCACCACCGAGGCGAAGGCCTCGTTGATCTCCACGGCGTCCATGTCCTCCAGCCGGAGCTTGGCCTTCTCGAGCACCAGCCGGGTGGCGGGGATGGGGGCGGTGAGCATGATGACCGGGTCGTTGGCGGCCACCGCGAAGGTGTGGAACCGCGCACGCGGCCGCAGCCCCAGGGACTCGGCGCGCTCCTCGCTCATGACGAGGACGGCCGCCGCCCCGTCGGAGATCTGTGACGACGTCCCCGCCGTGACCAGCCCGTCCTCGGCGAACGCGGGGCGCAGGCCGGCCAGCTTCTCGAGGCTGGTGTCGCGTCGCACCCCCTCGTCGACGTCGAGGACGGTGTCGCCGTCGGGGCCCGGGGCGGCCAGGGGCACGATCTCGTTGGCGAACCGGCCCTCGTCGTGGGCGCGCGCCGCACGTCGGTGCGACTCCAGCGCGAAGGCGTCCATCTCCTCGCGACCCACCCCCCAGCGCCGGGCGATCTCCTCCGCCGAGAGCCCCTGGTGGATGAAGTCGAAGCGGGCGTGGACCGTCGGGCCGTAGGCCTCGCCGGGCCCCGGGTCGGTGGTGGAGCCGATCGGGACGCGCGTCATCGACTCGATGCCGGCGCCGATGACGATGTCCATGGCGCCCGCCATGACCGCCTGTGCGGCGAAGTGGACCGCCTGCTGGGCCGAGCCGCACTGGCGGTCGACGGTGGTCCCCGGCACGGTGTCGGGGAACCCGGCGGCCAGCGCGGCGTTGCGGCCGATGTTCATGGCCTGCTCGCCCACGGTCATGGTGCACCCCATCACCACGTCCTCGACGAGGGCGGGGTCGAGGCCGGTGCGCTCGACGAGCGCCTTCAGCGGGGCGGCGGCGAGGTCGACCGGGTGCCAGCCCGACAGCCGGCCGTTGCGGCGCCCGACCGGGGTGCGCACCGCGTCGACGATGACGGCGTTGGGCATCGAGACCTCCTCCGCCCGGGTCCACCACCCCGGGCCTGGCGCGGCCGGATCGGTCCGTCCGACCGCGTCGATTGTTGCCCAGAATCTGGCGGTGTGTCAGATTCCTCGTCCGATGGATCTCCGGTTCACGTCCGAGCAGGAGCGCTTGCGCGCCGAGGCCCGGGCCTGGCTCGAGGCCAACACCCCGGACCGGGCCGGGGGCCCCGGGCCGCTGCCCTCGCTCGACACCGCCGCCGGGTTCGAGGCCCACCGGGCGTGGGAGCGGACCATGTTCGACGCCGGGTGGTCGGTGGTGTCGTGGCCGGCGCAGTACGGCGGGCGCGGCGCCGGGCTGATCGAGTGGCTCGTGTTCGAGGAGGAGTACTACCGGGCCCGGGCCCCCACCCGGGTGGGGCAGAACGGCATCTTCCTGCTGGCCCCCACGCTCTTCGAGTTCGGGACCCCCGAGCAGAAGGACCGGTACCTCCCGCCCATGGCGTCGGGCGAGGAGATCTGGTGCCAGGGGTGGTCCGAGCCCGACGCCGGCAGCGACCTCGCCGCCATCCGCAGCCGCGCCGCGCGCCGCGGGGACGCGTGGGTCCTGAACGGGCAGAAGACGTGGTGCTCGCGCGGCGCCTTCGCCGACTGGATCTTCGCCCTGTTCCGTTCCGACCCCGAGGGCGAGCGCCATCGCGGCCTCACCTACTTCCTCGTGCCCATGGACGCGCCCGGTGTGACCGTGCGCCCGATCGCCCAGCTCGACGGCGAGACGGGGTTCGCCGAGGTCTTCTTCGAGGACGTGGAGGTGCCCGACGCCCAGGTGCTCGGCCAGGTCGGCCAGGGATGGGGGGTGGCCATGGCCACGGCCGGCTCCGAGCGCGGCCTGTCGTTGCGCAGCCCCGCCCGGTACACCGAGGCGGCGGCGCGGCTGGTCGAGCTGTACCGACGCTGCGCCGCCGAGGACCCGGTGCGCGCCGCGCGCAGCGCCGACGCCGTGGGGCGCGCCGTGATCGACGCCGAGGCGTACCGGCTCCACACGTACTGGACCGCCACCCGCGTCCTGGACGGCGCCACGGTGGGGCCCGAGGCGTCGATGAACAAGATCTTCTGGTCCGAGACCGACCTGCTCGTCCACGCCACCGCGCTCGAGCTCCTGGGGGCCGGCGCCGAGCTGCTCGAGGACGACGGACGCCCGCCGGCGTGGCTCGACGGGTTCCTCTTCGCCCTGGCCGGCCCCATCTACGCCGGCACCAACGAGATCCAGCGCAATGTGGTGGCCGAGCGCGTCCTCGGCCTGCCGCGGGCCTGAGCGTCAGCCGCCGGTGCACTTCGCCTTCGACGAGCAGCAGCTCGAGTTCCGCGCCCAGCTGCGCGCCTTCGCGGAGAAGGAGTGCCCGCCCGCCCAGGTCCGTGAGGCGTGGGCGTCCGAGCTCGGCTGGTCCCGCCCGCGCTGGACGGCGCTGGCGGAGATGGGCGTCGTCGGGCTCACCGTCCCCGCCGAGCACGGGGGGATGGGGTTGGGCCTCGTCGACCTCGTGCTCCTGCTGGAGGAGGCCGGCCGGGCCGGCCTGCCCGAGCCCGTGCTCGAGACGACGGCGCTGGGCGTCCCGCTGCTGCTCGCCGTGCCCGGCCCGGTCGGTGACGCCGCCCGTCGGCGGTGGCTGCCGGCGGTGGCGGCCGGTGAGGCGGTCGTGGCCGTCGGGACCTCGTCGATGCCGGCCGTCCCCGGCGCGGGGGGCGCCGACCTGCTGCTGCTCGAGCACGGCGGAGACGTCCACGCCGTCCCCGCCGCGGTGGTCTCGCTCACGCCCCGCCCCGCGCTCGACGGCGCCCGCCGGGTGGCGGCCGTCGACTGGGAGCCGTCGGCCGGCACCGTGGTGGCGTCCGGCGCGTCGGCCCGGGGGGCCCTCGCCGGCCTCGGGGACCGGGCGGCGATGGGCACCGGGGCGGTGTTGGTGGGCGTCGCCGACCGCATGATCGCCATGGCGGCGCGCTACGCCGTCGAGCGGACGCAGTTCGGCAAGCCCATCGGCTCGTTCCAGGCCGTGAAGCACCACCTGGCCGGCGCCCTGGTGCGCGTCGAGTTCGCCCGTCCGGCCGTCTACCGCGCAGCCTGGTCGCTCGACGCGGGCGACCCCGACGCCGGCCTGCACGCGTCGATGGCCAAGGCGCTGGCGTCGGACGCCGCCCTGCTGGCGGCGCGCACCGCGCTCCAGGTGCACGGGGCCATCGGGTACACCTGGGAGCACGACCTCCACCTGTGGATGAAGCGGGCGTGGTCGCTGGCGCCCGCGTGGGGAGACGCCGCCCATCACCGGGCCCGGGTGCTCGAGCTCCTGGCCGGGCGGGACTAGCGTCGGACTAGCGCCGGGCTAGCGCGGGGTCAGCCCTCGCCGCGCAGCTGCCGGTAGATCGTCTCGGAGTCGAAGTAGACGCGCTCGCACACGATGCGGTCGCCCTCGAACTCGAACAGCGCCACCATGGGGCACCGGAACGCCCGGCCCGTCGGCTCCTCGCCGGTCAGCGATCCCAGGTGGGTCCCCAGCAGGTCGAACTCGACGACGATGGTGTCGCCGGCGTCGTGGAGGGCGCGCACCTCGTTGCGCTGGTCCGGGAACACCGCCCGCGACCGCGCGTAGTACTCCCTGACCTCGTCGGCGCCGTCGTAGACCTGGCCCGTGCCGACGAGCTCGTAGCGGGGATGCGAGAACGTGGCCAGGGTGTCGTCGAACCGCAGCTCGTTCTCGGCGGCCATGTGCTCGCGGACGACGGCCTCGCGGCTGGTGCGCAGGTCGGCTGGTGGCGAGCTCATCCTCGACCTCCGATCGTCGGTCCCGGCTCCGCCCGGTGGCGCGAGGCCCGGGTGCCGCGCCGGCGGCGCGAGGCGGGGGCTGCGGGCAGACGGTAGTTCGCCCCGGACCGGGCGGCCGCTGCCGGTTCGGGGGCGCGGGCCCCGCTCCCGGCGCCGGAGGCCGTAGGCTGCAGACATGGGAGAGAAGTCACGACCGACCGGCGAGGCGAAGAAGCCCGGCCGGAGCCTCAAGGAGAAGCGGGCGGCCAAGCACGAGAAGCAGGCGGCCCAGAAGCAGCAGCGCAAGTCCTGGGACGGCAAGTAGCCCGGTAGCTCAGGGCCTCCAGAGGCCGGCGGCGTCGACGAACGGCGCCGTGCACGGGTGACCGTCGGCCACCCGCAGTCGCGGGGCGCGCCCGGTCTCGGCCGGCACGGCCACGAGGGTCGACGACCGTGTCCCGTACGACTCGGTGTGCACGCACGCCGCCAGGGTCTCGACAGCCCGGCCCGCCTCCGCCGGCGTGACCGTGCCCGGCACGCTGTGGTCCGCGAGCACCGATCGCACCACCTCGAGCAGGTCGTCGCCACGGCGGTCGGCGGCGTCGCCCAGCAGGGCCCGCACGTGGTCGACCTTGGCGGACCGGGTGTGGAGGGGGTTGTTCTCCAGGATGTGGATCCCGGCGCCGAGCTCCTCCACCTCGACCTGCCCGTCGCCGGTCATGTCCAGCGCGTAGAGGGTGGTGCGGTCGCCGACGAGGAGCCACGCCGGGTTGTAGTCGGCCGGCCGCAGCCGGGCCGCCACGTCGTCGACGGCGGCCGCCGCGTCGGCGTGCCCCGCCAGGGCGAGCGGGAGCTCGCCGCGCGACCGCTTGGAGGGGTCGCGGCCGTCGGGGGAGGGCCGGTTGGTGAGCCCGGCCACCACGCCGTGCTCGTTCACGGCCAGCCAGGTCCCGCCGGCCTGCTCGTCGCGACCGCCGAGCACCCGGGGGCCGCCCTCGCGCAGCACGGTCATGGCCGTGGCGGGCCGGTCGAGGCGCTCGTCGCGGTTGGCCCCGATCACGAGGGGCGCGCCCGGGTCGAGGCCGAAGACCACGACGAGCAGGCACATCACCGCCAGGGTAGCGGCGCCCAGCTTTGCACCCGAACCCCCTCGTGCACCAAGAATCGGCGAGTTGCACCAAGAAATGGCGGGGGGCTACCCCGAGTTGCCAGAGAGGATGCTTACCCGAGGCCAACCCACCAAGCCGTCGTGCCTTCGTAGCCGATCTGACGAGGGGCAGATGTGCCGGCGTTCGGCTGACTAATCCTCGGGATCGCGGCCGATCGTTTCCTCGTACTGATCGTCCACGACGAGATCGATAATCTCGATTCCAGTCGTCCCGATCCGTGCCGCATAGAAGGCCATCGCTGGGAAGTACGTCCCAACCGTCATGTGGAAGCGAATACCCGCCGCCTCCTCGAGGGCGTTGTCGAATTCGCGTTCAAAATAGGCCGTAGCGGCAGCTAGTGGACCGGTCTCAAACAACTCGTAACTCGGCTTGCCTTCCGCCGAACCCCCGACCGGGAACCGCCCTCGGGCCTCTCGGAGAACTTCATCGGAGACGGTGACGCTTTCGCGCTCACCGGGCCACGGCACCAATGACTCTCAATTAGCCCGAAAGACCCAGTCTCTGAGACAGTTCCTGGGCGCGTGTGCGGGTCTTTTCCGTTGAAACTGCCTTCTTGGCGAGAAAGGCAGACGGCAGGGGGATGTCCTCCCCCTCTTCGACCATCCGCCACCCCATTTCCTCGTGGGACATGTCGGACACTTCCTTGGCGGTCTTCCCCCAAAGCGCCTGCACTACTTGATCCGTGACGCGCAGCTCGTCGCCTGTGAATCTGGTGAGGTCGGCTGGGCGCTTTGGGACCAGCCGATGGAGGGGGCGCCCGAAGTAGTCGTCAATTCGCAGATATGCCGCGTCCTCGGCGATGAGCCGGTCACGGATGGGCGCTAGGTGACGGGGGGCAGGACCGTTCTCCAACTTCTGGTACGGCTCCCCAGTGATGGGCACCCCGTAGGCACGGATATGCGAGAACTCCGCGAAGAACAGGATCTTGTTGACCTTGGTAGCTCCACCGGGGAGGTCGTCCAGCTCCTTCTCGGCAACGTAAAGAAGGAGCTCGGCGAGCTTGGTCTCGTCGGGCTCGGCCCAGGGGTCCATTGAGCTTCCATAATGGCGCGGTCCGCGCGTCGCCCGCGGGGATGATCCAAGGCTCCGAATCACAAGACAAGGTCTATCGAACAGGTGTTCGGTTGCCCTAATCCCCCTGGTCACTGGCCTTTAGGTGCAGCCTGGGCAAACTGACACGCCGTCAGATGCATGGCTATGCTCGCTCGCGTGGCCGACCTGCCGTTGATCATCTCCGTCGACGACCACGTGGTGGAGCCCGCCAACGTGTGGCAGGACCGGCTCCCGGCCCGGTACCGCGACGTCGGGCCCCGCATCGTCAGGGCACCCATGGGCGAGATCACGTTCGTGGGCGGGAAGCTGACCGTGGCGCCGGGGTCCGAGGGCGTCCCCACCGACTGGTGGTACTACGAAGAGCTTCGCCGCCCGTTGCTGCGGCTCGACGCCGCCGTGGGCGTGCCCCGTGACGAGGTGACCATCACGGGCGTGACGTACGAGGACATGCGTCCCGGCGCGTACCAGGTGAAGCCGCGCCTGGAGGACATGGACCTGAACCACGTCGAGGCGTCGCTGTGCTTCCCGACCTTCCCCCGCTTCTGCGGCCAGACCTTCACCGAGGCCCAGGACAAGGAGCTCGGCCTGCTGTGCGTGCAGGCCTACAACGACTGGATGGTGGAGGAGTGGTGCGCCGAGTCCGGCGGCCGCCTCATCCCGTTGTGCCTCATCCCCCTGTGGGACGCCGAGCTCGCCGCCGCCGAGGTCCGGCGCAACGCGGCGCGCGGGGTGCGAGCGGTGTGCTTCAGCGAGATCCCGCCGTTCCTCGGGCTCCCGTCGGTGCACGACCCCGACAACTACTGGGACCCGTTCTTCCGCGCCTGTGCCGAGACACGGACGGTCGTCAACATGCACATCGGCTCGTCCTCGAAGATGCCGTCCACGTCGGCCGACGCCCCTCCGGCGGTGGGCTCGACGCTGACCCACACCAACGCCACCTTCTCGCTCGTCGACTTCCTCTTCTCCGGCGTGCTGGTGCGCTTCCCGACGCTGATGCTGGCGTACTCCGAGGGCCAGATCGGTTGGATCCCCTACATCCTCGAGCGCGCCGACAAGGTGTGGGAGGAGAACCGCGGATGGGGCGGGGTGGCCGACAAGGTGCCCGAGCCGCCCTCGACCTACTTCCGGCGCCAGGTGTACGGCTGTTTCTTCGACGACGCCCACGGTCTGCGGTCCGTGGACGAGATCGGGGCCGACAACATCACCTACGAGTCGGACTACCCCCATTCGGACTCGACGTGGCCCCACACCCGGGAGATCGCCGAGCGCCAGATGGCCGCCCTCGACGACGACACGCGCCGCAAGATCGTCCGGGGCAACGCCATCCGGCTCTTCGGGCTCGACCACCTGGCGCCGTAGGCGGGCGCGGGCTCGTCGTCGGGGAGAAGACGTGGACCTGCGCTACTCCGAGAGCGAGGAGGCGTTCCGCGCCGGGTTGCGTTCCTGGTTGGCCGACGTCCTCCCGACGCTCCCGCCGAAGCCCTCGCACCTCGACTGGCCGGGGCGGCGCGCCTACGACACCGCGTGGCAGCGCATGCTCTTCGACGCGGGCTACGCGGGGATCGACTGGCCCGTCGAGGGCGGCGGGCGCGGCGCCAGCCCGGTCGAGCAGCTCATCTACCTCGAGGAGCTCGAGCGCGCCCACGCCCCCTACGTCGGGGTGAACTTCGTCGGGCTGCTCCACGCCGGACCCACGGTGATCGTCGAAGGCACCCCCGAGCAGCGCGCCCGGTTCCTCCCGCCGATCCTGCGCGGCGACGAGGTGTGGTGCCAGGGCTTCTCCGAGCCCGGTGCGGGCAGCGACCTGGCGTCGCTGCGCACCCGGGCCGTGCGCGACGGCGACGAGTACGTCGTCACCGGCCAGAAGATCTGGACGTCGCACGCCGAGGTGGCCGACTTCTGCGAGCTGCTGGTGCGCACCGGGCCCGAGGACAGCCGCCACCGGGGCATCACCTGGCTGATCCTGCCCATGGACCGGCCCGGTATCGACTTCCGGCCGTTGCGCACCATCGCCGGTTCCACGGAGTTCGGCGAGCTGTTCCTCGACGGCGTCCGCGTGCCCGTCGCCAACCGCGTCGGCGCCGAGAACGACGGCTGGCGCGTCACCATGACCACCCTCAGCTTCGAGCGCGGCACGGCCTTCGTGGGCGAGGTCCTGCAGTCGATGGAGCTCCTCCGGGGACTGCGCGCCCTCGCCCGGCGCACGGGCGGCTGGGCCGACGCCCAGGTGCGCCGGCGCACGGGCCACCTGGGCGCGGAGCTCGACGCCCTGTGGGCGCTGGCACGGCGCAACGTGTCGCAGGCGGCGCGCACCGGGGTGCCCGGGATCGGCGGCAGCGTGTACAAGCTCGCCCTGTCGGAGCTGCGCCAGCGCATCGCCGAGCTGGGTATGGACCTGGCCGGGGCCGCCGGCCTGGTGTGGGACGAATTGCCGGGGACCGACGGCAGGGGGCCGCTGGGCAACGCCGAGATCGTGAGCACCTGGGTGCACAGCTTCTCGCGCACCATCGCCGCGGGGACCTCGCAGATCCAGCGCAACATCATCGCCGAGCGGATCCTCGGGCTTCCCAAGGGATAAGGGGGGGCATGGACTTCGAGCTGTCGGAGGACGAGCGGGCCCTGGCCGAGGGGATGCGCCGGCTGTGCGCCGGGCGCTTCCCGCTGGACCGGCTGCGCGCTGCTGAGGGCACCCGCGCCGGCCTCGACCCCGCAGGGTGGGCCGAGCTCGCCGAGGCCGGGGTGTTCTCGTTGCGGCTGCCCGAGGCCGACGGCGGGCTGGGCCTGCCCACGGCCGCGGCCGCGGTGGTGTTCGAGGAGCTCGGCCGTGCGCTCGTGCCGGGACCGTCGCTGGCGTCGCACCTGGCCGCCGGCGTGGTCGACGGCGCGGCGGAGGGCAAGGTCGTGGTGGGCGCCGTGCACAGGTCGGCGGCGGGTGTGGCCCCGGTGGTCGTCGAGCACCTGGGCTCGCTGGGCACGCTCGTCGTGGTCGACGACGACGGCCTGAGCGTCGTGGACCCGGCCACGGTCGGCGCCGAGGCCGTCGAGCGCCCGCTCGACCCGCTCACCCCGCTGTGGCACGTCGCCGCCCTGCCCGCGGGAGAGCGTGTCGGTGGCCCCGACGATGCGGCGCGCTGGCGGCGCGACTCCCGGGTCCTGGGCGGTGCGCTGCTGGTGGGGTTGGCGGCCGCCACCGTGGACCTCGCCGTCGCCTACGCCAAGGAACGTGAGCAATTCGGCAAGCCCATCGGCTCGTTCCAGGCGGTGAAGCACCTGTGCGCCGACATGCTGGTGCGCGCCGAGGTGGCGCGTGCCGCCGTGCACGCCGCCGCCGTGACGATCGACCAGCCCGATGTCGGCGACGACGTGCGGGCCGCAGCGGGCGCGGGGTTGCTCGCCGCCGAGGCCGCCGTGGCCAACGGCAAGGCGTGCATCCAGGTGCACGGGGGCATGGGCTTCACCTGGGAGGTGCCGGCGCACCTGTACCTGATGCGTGCCCGGGTGCTGTCCGGCGCGCTCGGCGAAGCGGACGCGCTCGCCGAGGTGGTCGCCACGCGCTACTGAGCGCAGCGGCGACCGGGTCGCGCAGTACCGGGTGGAGCAGTACCGGGTGGAGCAGTACGAACAGTACGGGGTCGAGCAGTACCGGGTCGAGCAGTCGGGAGGCAGCATGCCAGCAGGTGCGTTGGGCGCGAGCGCCCCGGTGCGGATCATCCCCGAGGGTGAGGTGGCCTTCGGTATCCAGCTGCCGGTGCAGTCGCAGTCGACGATCTACGTCGAGGACTGGGAGCACGCCGCCGGCCCGGCCGAGCTGGCCCGCGTGGCCCGCCAGGCCGAGGACAGCGGGTTCTTCTACGTGGCGGTGTGCGACCACACGGCCATCCCTCGCCGCCTGGCGCCGGCCATGAGCACCACCTGGTACGACACCATCGCCACGCTGGGCTGGTTGGCGGGCGTGACCACGCGGGTGCGGCTCATGTCGCACGTCTACATCGCCGCCCAGCGCCATCCACTGCGAGCCGCCAAGGAGTTCGCCACGCTCGACGTGCTCTCAGGCGGGCGCCTCGTGATCGGTGTCGGCGCCGGGCACGTGAACGAGGAGTTCGACGTGATGGGCCCGCCCTTCGAGGAGCGCGGCGCAGCCCTCGACGAGGCCATCGACGCCCTCGCCCTGGCGCTGACCGAGGAATTCCCCACGTTGCCGGGCCCGCGCTGGCCGGCGAGCGATCTGAGCGTGTCGCCCCGGCCGGTGCAGCGGCCACGGCCGCCGATCTGGGTGGGCGGCTCGAGTCGCGCCGCGCTACGGCGGGCCGCACGTCGCGGCGACGGCTGGCTCCCGCAGACCGTGCGGCGCAGCGACATGCGTGACCAGGTGAGCCAGCTCCTCGACATGCGCCAGGAGATGCGAGGGGGCGCGCCCATCGAGATCGGCGCCCTGGCGGGCACGTTCCACGTCGGCGAGCCCGCGCGCGAATTGCCGCGGGGCACCGTGTCGGGGAGCCCCGACCGCATCGCCGAGAACCTGGCGGAACTGGTCGACATGGGCGTGTCGCATGTCCAGATGCGGTTCCCGAACCGTTCCCTCGACGAGCTGTGCGACCAGATGGCCGCCTTCGGCGAGCAGGTGGGGCCCCTCCTGCGCCGCTGACGGCGGCCGCGGTCGCCCGAAAGGCTGCCCGGCCGACGGGAACGTTCCCGACGACCCGACCGTCTGAACCGGTGTTGGTGCCCTGAGACGCGTCACCGGAGACGGGGCGCTCGATCGTGGAGGTGTCGGCGGGGATGCAGCAGCGATCGGCGTACGTGGTCGGAGCCGTGGGGATCGTGGTGGCGTTGGCGGTCGGAGGCGTGGCACTCGGGTTATCGGCCTCGGGACAGGCGGCTACCGCGCCGGGATCGTGCGGGGGTTCTGCACCCAAGCTCACCGTGCAGGGCACCGGCGAGGCGTCGGCGACGCCCGACCTCCTGACACTCTCCATCGGCATCGACGTGACCGACGGCAGCGCCCAGGCGGCCCTGGCCGACGACAACGCCAAGGCCGCCGCCGTCACCGGCGCGCTCGAGCACGGCGGCGTAGCCGACAAGGACATCCAGACCACGGACGTGTCGATCCAGCCGCATTACAGCCTGACCGGCACCATCACCGGCTATGAGATGACCAACACCTTGACGGCCAAGCTGCGCACGTTCTCGACGTCGGGCGCCGTCGTGGACGCGGTGACGGCGGCCGCCGGGAACGCCGCCAGGATCGACTCGCTCACGTTCTCGATCGAAGACCCCCGCGTCATCGAGGACAGGGCCCGGACCGACGCCGTGCACCAGGCCGTCAGCCATGCCCGCTCGATGGCCAGCGCTGCCGGCCAGCACCTCGGCCCGGTGTGTTCGCTCACGGACGACACGTCGTCGGGGATCTCCGCCAACCTCCGGGAAGGGTTCGCGTCGTCGGTGGCCGCGGTGCCGAGCATGGTGCCGCTGCAGGCGGGCACCCAGCAGATCTCGGCACAGATCACCCTGATCTACGAGATCACCAACCAGATCCAGCGCGGGTCGTGATCTCGAAGAAGCTGCTCGGATAGGGTTTTCCGGTCGGGCTGGTGGGTCCGTCGCCGTCGACGGCCCGAGGCCGGCAGAGCCGGGTGCGAGGTGCGCCGGGTGCTGGCGGCCGCCGGGGCACTGGTCGGCCACCACGTCGATCACCAGCGGACATGACATCCGTACCGTGGCCAACCGGCTCGGCCACGCCAACCCGGCTATGACGCTGCAGGCGTATGCCCACGCGGTGGGGTCTGCCGACGGCGCGGTGGTCGAGAGGCTGGGGATGTCCTCGACGGCGATGGGGATGACACCCCGACGGCCGCCGCCGCTGGCGGAGGTGACGGCGTCACACCCGATGGACCTCCACATCCCGTGCGAAGGTAGGGAGCGCTCGGAGGCGGATGATCCCACCCGAGTCGAGGACGAGCAGGCTCAAGAGGTGCGTGTCGCGCTGCTCAGGCGCCGGATCTGACGCGAGAGTGCTTCGGCACGCGTGACCGCCGCCGGTTCAAAGACACCCTCCACGCCCAGCGCGCCCATGCTGACGAGCACGGACATGCCTCCCGTGCGGCCCTCTCTGGGCGTCTCCTGGGTGGGCTGGACGAGGTCGCCTCTGGACTCTGATCTCTGGGGCCTGACACTTCGACCTGGGGCGCCTGACCGATCAATCTCAGTTGATCTTGAGTGTCGATTGAGGTAAAGCACATCCTCGACATCAGGCACGACGAGGAGGGCCGGTCATGGCGGGACTAGAGCGCAAGCGGTTCGACAACCCAGATGACACGCGACCGTTTCAAGGCAAGGGCCACGTCAAGATCGTCAACATCGGTGAGGGGGTCGTGGGCCTCGCCACGTTCGAGTCAGGCTGGAAGTGGTCCGACCACGTGAAGCCCATCGCCGGGACAGACAGCTGCCAGGCGGCGCACATCGGATACGTGCTGTCGGGTCGTCAGGTTGTCCTGATGGACGACGGCACCCAGCTTGAGATCGGCCCCGGCGACGTCGTCTCCATTCCCGCTGGGCATGATGGCTGGACCATCGGTGACGAGCCGTGTGTGGTGCTGGACTTCGCCGGGATGGCCACCTACGCCAAGCCCGACTGACCCTGGAGCCGCCCTCGATCCGCAGAGGTCACCGCTCGGGTCGATCCGGCCCCCGAAGTGGCGGCCCGGGATGTGTCGTGGGCGAGCGGGTGGATTCCCTGGAATGGACGAAGATCCACCATTACGCCAGGACGACGATCGAGTGTCGGGGCCGGTACCTCGACTACTTCATCGCCTTCGCCGGGAGGACGGAGTCGATGAGGCCAAGCGGGGCTGTGTAACTTGACACATACAGCCCCCGGAATAGGCTCCCGTCGGGCCTCTGGGACACCTCATGTGCGTGGCACATCGGGGAGCCCAGAGAGGCTCAGGCGGGAGGTTCTTGCAGATGGCACAGACTCCAGAGGAAGGCGCCTCCAACGCGCTGGAGTTGTCCTTTAGAAAGCGCGCTTTCGAGCGGTGGTTGGAGCACGGTTGGTCACCACCGAAAGTCGCCGGTTGGGTGCTGGCGGCCGTGACGGAGGCGGTCCCTCTCTATGGCTACCTGTCCCACCCGGGAAGGCCTGGAGCCGTCTGGTGGCTTGTGGCGGCTCTGGGTGTTGCCTGTTTCTGGGGTCTGACCGACGCGGCTCGCTGGCGCATTCGCCATGGACGACTACACAAGCTCCATGGGTCGCAGCAGAGCGACCTGTTGGCCGAGCGAGGGGCACACGCCGCCACTCGTGAGCTATTGAGCAATGAGCAAGCGGCTCACGTTGAAGTCCGATCGGCTCTTGAGAAAGAACAGGCGAGGCCCGTCGATAAGCCTCACCGCGATCGCCTCTTTGCTGTCGCTAACAACCTATGGGCGTCGGTCGATCAGAAGCAGAAATGCAACTATACGGACGGGCGTGGGGATAACGATCCTGTCTATGCGAAGGGAATGATGGAGGGGCATTTTCCGAAGCTTGTACCCGTATTGGATCGATGGGACTCCCTCATCGAGGACGAGGCGGGTGCCGTTGATCGGCTTTACGACTATGTCGTATCGGAAGTGAGAGATCGTGGGATGAATAACAGCCCATGGCTGGGACAAACCATCGTCAATGCCTTTCGTGCCCACATTGCGAGGTGCAGGGTCCACAGTGATTCACCGCTAGGCGAGCCGGATCTCGACTTGCAGGACCTACGAGACTCATTCAAACACGAAGGCTGGAATGTCAGCGGGACTGGCTACATGATCTTCAATAGCGTTCAAGCTGGAGAGGATGCCCCCAGACTGCGTTCGGAGTTCAGCGGACTATTTGCGGCGGTTCGTGATTCTGAGGAGTTCCGCCTGTTGCGACGGGAATGGGCTGCAATGATTTCTTTTCAGAAAGTCGTCCGACGTGACTTGCAGGCAATCAAGAAACCTGAAGAAGTCTATGGAAGGTGTCAGGCATGCAGCCGAGAGTTTTGACTTACTCCGATTCCTCGGCGTGTTCGTGTTCGGGTTCGGCCTCCGCGTCCACCAGCAGTTTCACCGCGTCCTCTGGCTCCATGTCGATATTCACCGGTTCGTCGTATCCGGGGAAGGCGTCGCGGGGTGCCATTGGATTCATTCTAGGCCTCGTCTCACCAGCCGTGGACGGCCTTTTCAGGAACAGCCGGTATGTCATCTCCGGGATCGCTCACGGCGTAGCCGAGATCGCGCAAGGCCTCGGCGGCAACCTCCTGCCAGTCGCGAACAGTGGCCTTTACCTGCTTCTCCCGCCACCGCCTGCGGCCCGCCTCAACGGCTGTCTGCCACGTCCCGAGGCTGTCCACTCCAAGTTCCTCGATTGCGAACTGAATTACGTCCTCAAGGCATGGGCGAAATCGCGACCCGCCAACTGGAATGTGCAGCGCAGACATGTCGTGCGCCGATTCATGGCCCGCATGAGCGAGCAACTCGCTCAGAGCACCCCGGTGTGCGTGTATCTGAATGTGAGCCGAGGGCACGCGCTGCGGCCTACGAACGAACTCAAAGCGGATCATCGGGGTACGGTCCACTGGCGCTGTGAGAACCATATTAGAGGTCTCCACCGCCAACCAGGTTCCTCGGGAGTCGAGTTCGCAACGCAGCCGGACTTCCAATGTCGCTCTGTGTTCACCGCCGACGAACAAGCGCACGGCCCCGTCAGGGCGGACGAGTACGCGAGGGCCAGTTACTTGGGCAAATGCCGTTGGAGCCTCTGGGAAGGAGGCTTGCAGAACATCAGTGAGTTCTGCGGCAAACTCCTCGGCCTGTTGGAGCAGATGCCCGCGACTGTTCACGCAAGGGATTATCTAGGCTGCTGCTTCGCCCAAGAGAAAGGCGATGTCCTCAAGTTCTTCCCAGGTTTCCCACTCCTCGCCGACGAGAGCCGAGGATTCGGCTCTCTGCGTGAATTCTTCGAGGGTCACACCGAGACGAGCAAGGATTGCGCAGCGTCGCTCTACAAGCTCGTCCGGTGTCAACTCCCGAACCCGAGTACCCGCCACGGGCTCAAGCCTACGATCTCGACGCCCGCTCATACAGGTATGGTCGCGAGAGGATATGACGGTGCCTCTGACCAGGGGCAACAGGCGTTGTCAGCCCCCCTTGACCCGCTTGTAGCTGAGCCTGCGGCCATCGGCTCCGTCCACCAGCCGCATCATGCGGCCCCGGTCGCTCATGGCGCTGGTGGAGTACCGGAAATCGAACTCCGTCAGGTAGCGCGGCAGGTGCTCGCGGCTGACCTTGTGGTGGGTGCCGTCAATCGATCTCTTCAACTGGGCGAAGTAGCCCTCGGCGTGGTTGGTCGTGACACCGGTGCTGAGGTTCACGTACTCGTCCTCGCTGTGGTTGACCGTCTTGTGCGCCTTGAACTCCTCCCCGATCTGGCCGTACCAGCCACCCTCGTCGGTCCACAGTTCGCTACGGGCCATGTCGACCTGCTCGGCGATGACCTTGCGGAGCACCTTGCCGTCCACCGTGGGGACCACGCGGGAGCGAACCTCACCCGTCCGGGCATTGATGAGCGAAAGAACGGGCGTCTTGGCCGTCAGTTGGTTGGGGCGAGGTGCTCCGGGCACCACCGGCACCGGCTCCTCTTTCCGGCCCTCCATCCGAGCACGCGTCTTCTTGTTCATGCGGCTGGGCGTGCCACCGATCCACGTTTCGTCGGCCACGATCGTGCCTGCCATGAGGAACTGCGGCCCCTTGGCCTTCATCGCCTCACGGAGTCGATGCGCCATGAACCACGCCGTCTTCGGAGCCACGCCGTACTTGCGCTCGATCTCGCGAGCCGCCATGCCGTTCTTGCTCGACGCCATTTCAAAGATGACGAACAGCCACGTCCGCAAGGGGACCTTGGAGCCGTGGAAGATGGTCCCGGTCATGGCCGAGAACTGCTTGCGGCAGGACTGGCACTGCCACAGCCGCCGAGCCGACTGAGCGCCGGTCCTGGTGCGCCTGGTCTTCCCGTTCAGGGGCCGGATGTAGTTGGCCCCCTTGTAGCCACAGTGGGGGCACACGGGCGTCCCAGACGGCCACCGGAGGCCTTCCAGGTACTCGTAGGCGGCCGCCTCGTCGGGGATCGCCGCTGCCAGGTCCGTAAAGGTGCTCTTACCAGCCATAACGCCATTCTTGCAGGTCAGGCTGTATTTGTCAAGTTACACATCCCCGGCCAAGCAAGTGACCCTGGAGCTGCTCCCCTCCTATCAGCTCCTATCAGCACGCCCTGTTCGTGTATCGCAAGCGCGACGGAGAGCCCCTGACCTTCGGCACTCAGGCCCAGCGCCTCATCCCCGTGGCCCAGGACGTCTCTGTGCCCATTGGGCTGCGAGATCGTGCCGTGCTGGAAGTCTTCTACTCCTGCGGGCTTCGCCGGGGCGAGCTCATCTCGTTGTGGCTCCGAGACGTCGACTTCGAGCGGGGAACGGTGTTCGTCCGCCGTGGCAAGGGGGCCAGGCCGCGTGGGGCCCTGCCCTGCATGGCATTGTTATGGCATAATGATGGCATGACTCGGGTGAGAGTAAGCACGACGGTTGACGAGGATCTCCTGGGGAATGCGAGACGGCTGCGTTCGCAGCTCACCGACGCAGCCCTTTTGGACGAAGCCCTCCGCGCCCTGGTCGCACGGCATAGAGCCACCGAGATCGATGCGGCCTACAGCGTCTACGAGCGACATCCACTCGACGAACCCGACGAGTGGGGTGATTTGGCTTCATTTCGCGACTCTGCCGCTGCATCGTGACGCCCCTACCTTCACGAGGGGAGGTGTGGTGGTGCGAGCCTCCGGACATCGGGCGCCGGCCGGTTGTCGTCCTGTCTCGTGACGCTGCCATCCCGAGGCTTCGTCGAGCCCTCGTTGCTCCATGCACAACGACGATCCGCGGTCTGCTCAGCGAAGTCGTGCTCGAGCCCGGAGACGATCCAATTCCACGACGATGCGCGATAAACCTCGACTCCGTTGAGAGCGTCTCAGTTGCAGTAGTCGTCGAACGCCTCGGGCGGCTCAGTGACGCACGAATGAGTGAAGTCTGCGCGGCGCTCGAAGTTGCTGTTGATTGCGCAGGTTGAGGTTCACACACGGCAAATCGCGTCAACCCGAAGCGTATTGTGCTGCCGTTCGAGGGTGCGGTCGAGGAGGCGTGGACCACGGGCGTCCGGGACGTCGTACAGTGACCGGCCATGCTCTTCCTACACGAGGTCCACGAGGTGAAGGGGGCGGCCGAGGAGGAGTTCGAATCGGCCTTCCGCGAGGGGTGGATGCCGGCGCTGGCCGCCGATGACAACGCCCGGTTGCTCTGGTACTGCAACCACGCGCACGGCAGCGGTCCCGCGTACAACGTGGTCACGATCACCGCGCTCCGGGACGGCGCCGCGTGGGAGGGACTGGCCCGGCGCATCCAGAGCGGGGACCTTAGCGCGTGGGCGCGCGCCGTGGACGAGCATCGGCACGGCGTCACCGGCAAACTGCTCTTCCCCGTGCACTGGTCCCCGATGGCGGAGATCGACCTGGCCACGGTCCCGACCGGCGATGCCACCCACGAGCTGTCGCTCTACATGGAGGACACCGGCTGGCCGCATGCCGCCATCGACGACTACGTGGAGTTCTGGGGGACGGGGTACTACGAGCCCATGAGGCAGCGTGCGGCCAACCTGCTCGACATCCAGGCGGTCTTCCAGGTCGCGTTCGGCGCCGGTCGCCGCAAAGAGGCGATCCTCATGCAGAAGATCGTGAACGAGCAGGTGCTGTTGCACCTGCTCACCCACGACACCGACCCCGAGCACCGGCGCCCGGGACAGTTCATGTTCGATGCGCTGGCGTTCCGCGATCGGTGGGAGAGCAAGCTGCTGCGCACCAGCAGTTGGTCGCCCCTGTATTGAGCCCCGGCCCGCCCCGGCCCGCCCCGGCCCGGCCCGGCCCCGGCCGCTGGAAGAGCGTCAGCCTGCGCCGGTTCGTCAGCCTGCGCCGGATCGACAGCCTCGGCGGGGTGACGGGGCCGTCCGGCAACCGGGCGGCGCCGGGCCGCGAGAAGTACGCTCGTGGGCGTGCGGAGGACACCCGGGCGGTGGGCGTCTGCGGGCATCGTCGCCCTGGCCGTGTCGGCCGTGGCGATCGGCCTGGTCGGCACCGGGCCCGCCGGCGCGCAGGCCACCGACGTCCACGCCTTCATGACGCTCTACGGCTGGGTCGACAACTCGCCCCCCGGGCCCGTCATCGCCCACCCGTGCCTCCACGCCACCGCCGGAGGGACGGGGACGTACGCCGACCCGGTCACCTTCGCCACCGACGTCAGCGAGCTCGGCTGGTGCCAGGTCATCTACGTGCCGTACATGCACCGTTACTTCATCCACGAGGACGAGTGCTCAGAGTGCGACCGTGACTGGAACAACCTCCACCTCTACCGCTTCGACATGTGGGCGGGCGGGGACGCGGCGTCGCGCCACAAGCCCGAGCGTCGCGCCCTGCTCCGGTGCGAGAGCACGTGGACGAACGCCAACTCCGTCACCGATCCGAACAACCCGTCGATCGTCGTCGATCCTCCGCCGGGCCTGCCCGTCACGACGGCGCCGATCTTCTCTCCCACGACCGGATGTTGGAGCGGTCCCGTCGCGGAGGCCGACCCCGGGAAGCAGACGGGTGTGGTCTTGTCGAGGGTGGTGCTGCAGATCCACGCCATCGACTCCACCGCCGGCCAGACGCTCTCCTACCGTGCGATCGGGCTCCCTCCGGGACTGTCGATCGACGCCACGTCGGGCCTCGTTTCGGGCGTGCCGACGACACGCGGTCGGCACAAGGTCACCGTCACGGCGGCCGATGCGACGAACAGCGCCAGCGCCACGTTCGTCTGGGTGATCAAGCGACACTGACGCCGTGACGTCTGGCTTCACCAGGCGTCGCGCGGGTCAGGTCGTCGCCGAGGTGGAGCCGACCGTGACCCCCAGTGTTGCGGTCACGAGCCCCAACAGGGCCCGAGCCGGGTCGCTCAGGGGCGGCGGTGCGCCTGCACCCAGGCGATGACCGAGCCCATGGTGCCCGGGGCCGTCCACCAGGCCGCAAGATCGACGACATCCGGGGTCCCCGGGGTGCTCGGCGCCTGCTCCAGGGTGGTCACGCCGGCCGGTCGGCCTTCCGACGGTTGCGCGCCGGGAGGGACCGGGACCAGTCGGAGCAGCGACGCGGCGTCAGCCCGTGCCACCACCCGATGGGGGTCGACGCCGGCGCCCGGCGCGTCGGGTGCCCGCAGCCGGTCCGGCGTGCGTGGCATCGGTCGGGTCGTTCGGGGTGGTCCTCACGCCCGTTTCGACGGGCCGGGGGGCCGTCGAGTTCCCCGGCCCGGGCCCAGGGCGCGTGCTCCCACCGGGCCCCTGGACGATTGGCCCTCGACCTGCCCCGATGTCATCGGCCCGACGGGCTGAGGGAGAATGTCCCGATGACGGTCGACGACCTCCCGGCCACGGCCGACGCAACTGCGGCGCGACCGTCGCGCCCGCAGTCCCGGTTGCGGGTCCTCCTCGGATGGGTGGTGTTCATCGCGGTCGTGCTCGTCGTTGCCATCGTCGCCCGCGCCTACGTCGTCCAGACGTTCTACGTGCCCACGCCGTCCATGGTCCCGACCCTGATGCCGGGGGACCGGATCCTGGTGGACAAGCTCTTCTCGACGGTCCACCGCGGCGACATCGTCGTCTTCCACGACGTGTCGGCGGACCAGGGCGGTCCGCCGATCCTGGTCAAGCGCGTGATCGGCCTGCCGGGGGAGACCATCTCGTCGGAGGGCAACACGGTGCTGATCGACGGCAGGCCCCTCCGGGAGTCGTGGCTCGTCCCGCTCACCGGCATGTGCACGCAGGCCAGCGAGCACATCAAGACGACGCACATAACCGCCGACCACTACTTCGTCATGGGCGACTGCCGGGGCGACTCGGACGACAGCCGCTACTGGGGCACGGTGCGCGCCTCGAACATCGTGGGGAAGGTGGACGTGGTCGTGTGGCGCTCCGGGCACCCCTGGTTCCACTGGTTCTGAGAGGCGCGGGAGCGCCCGGGACGGAATCGGGGCGTGGGTGTCGACCGGGCCGACGCCCCGTTCGTCGTGGGTGAGGAAGGTGCTGGTGGGGCACCTGGCGGCCCGGGGGGCACGCCATGTCTGACCCTGTCGTCCACGACTCCGACACCTGGGGCCTGATCCACACGGAGCGGGCGGCCCTGGCCGGCACGCTCGGCGCCCTCGCCCCGGGCCGGTGGAGCGAGCCGTCGCTGTGCACCGGGTGGTCGGTGCGGGTGGCCGCCGCCCACGTCCTGGCGGGGGCCGAGCAGACCCCGGGCCGGCTCTTCCGGCGCATGGCGGCCAACGGGTTCCGCTTCGACACGATGATGGACCGCGAGGCCCGGCGCCTGGCCGCCGCCTCTCCGCCACCGACCTCGACTGCTCCCACGGCGCCGGGCCCGAGGTGTCGGGCCCCGGCATGTCGCTGCTGATGGCCACGACGGGCCGCCCGGGCGGTTCCGACGGCTCGCCGGCGACGGCCTGGCGACCCTGCGCCCCCGGATGGCACCCCGGGGCTGACCACGGGCCGCCCGGGCGCCACGCCGTCGGTCGGGCGCGGCACAATGGCCCAATGCACAGCGAGCGCGACGACCGTCCCTGGGGGTCGTACACGGTCCTCGACGACGCCCCGGGTCACAAGGTGAAGCGCATCGAGGTCCTGCCCGAGCGCCGCCTCAGCTACCAGCGCCATGCACGACGTGGCGAGCACTGGTTCGTCGTGGCGGGCCACGCCGACGTGACGCTGAACGGCACCGTCCATCGCCTCGGGGCCGGGGACGCCATCGACATCCCGAAGGGCGCCGCCCACCGGATCGCCAACGCCGGTGACACCACGCTCGTGTTCGTCGAGGTCCAGGTGGGCGACTACTTCGGTGAGGACGACATCGAGCGGCTCGAGGACGACTTCGGTCGGGCCGGCTGAACCCGTTCCCGGCGGCGGGCCCGCCGGGCCCCGTGACGGTCAGGCGTCGTGGCGGGCGGGCCCGCCCGGTCGGCTGCCTACGCGGCGGGTGCGGACGGAGGAGGGACCGGCGGTGCCGGCGGTGCCACCGGGAAGCCCAGGTTGGTGGCGCGCTGGGCGTATTCCTCCCACGTGAGGTCACCGCGCGCGTAGCGGACCCGCAATTCGCTGAGCGCGGGATCGACCGGGTGGACCGGCGGTGGCCCCGCGTGCACCACGGGCGACCCGAAGGCGCCGGGGTGCCTCCACAGGCGGACCACGGCGATCACCGCCAACACGATGGCGGCGAGGAACAGGGCCAGCAACACCCAGGCGAGCGGGCCGGGCCCGTGATGGAAGCCGAGAGGGCCGTAGCGGTACATCGAACACACTCCTTCTGTGACTGCACCTATCAGGTAAGCGGGCCAACCTGTGGGGCTGCTGTGGGGCCGCGCCAGCTCACCGGTTCGTGTAGCGGGCCGGCCGGTCGTCGCGGAAGGCCTGCAGCTGCTCCTTGGCGTCCTCGGTGCCGAGCGTCAGGATCTGGGTGCGCGCCTCGAGGTCGATGGCGGCCTCGAGGCTCGGGATCTCGAGGTTCGACCACAGCGTGGCCTTCCCCATCCACGTCCCCAGGGGGGTGTTCACGACGATCAGCTCGGCCAGCGCCAGCGCGGCGTCCACGACCTCGCCGTCGGGCACGGTCTCGAGGACGAGCCCGATGCGGGCCGCCTCGGCGGCGTCCACCCGGCGGCCCGTCAGCACCAGCTCGGCGGCGCGGGTGGCGCCCACGATGCGCTGCAGCAGCCAGCTCAGCCCCATCTCGGCCCCCGACGCCCCGATCTTCACGAAGGCGTCGACGAAGACCGCCGACGCCGCCGCCACCCGCAGGTCGGCACCGAGCGCGAGCGCATAGCCCGCGCCGGCCGCGGGCCCGTTGACCGCCGCGATCACCGGTTGGGGGAGTGCGCGCAAGCGCGGCACGAGCTCGGCGACGTACTTCTGCTGGTACATGTTCGAGTGGACGGGCCCCACGTCGGCGGGCACCCACGCCGGCGGCGTGTAGTCGCGCAGGTCGTCGCCCGCGCAGAACCCTCGTCCGGCACCGGTCACGACGATCACCCGGCAGGTGGCGTCGCGACCGAGTGTCTGGAGCACCTCGTAGATGTGGGCGAGCATGGTGGAGGTCAGCGCGTTCAGCCGCTCCGGTCGGTTGAGCGTCACCAGCGCGACTTCGGGCCGCGGCCTGCTCACGAGCACGTCGGTCGCCGTGGTCTCGGTCCCCGGCCCGGTCGTCTCCATTCGCCCTCCCTCGTCGGCGACGCCGCGGGCCGTGTCGCCGTGGTGCATGGCGCCGTGGCGCGGATCCCGCCACCGCCCCACGCCACCGCGCCAGCGTCGAGCCCGCCATTAGCTTATGCAGGCGAGGAAATCGGCGAGGAGCGAAGCGTGAGCCAGTCGACGCCCGACTACGAAGTGTCCGCCGAGGACCGGGGCCCTGTCCGCATTGTCGTCCTGGACCGGCCCCGGAAGCTGAACGCCTTCACGGCGGAGGGCTACCGGGCGCTGGCCGCGCGGCTCGACGCCGCCGCCGCCGACCCGGACGTGGCGGTCTGCGTCCTCACCGGCCGGGGCCGGGCGTTCTCGGCGGGCGTGGACCTCTCCGCGATGAGCCGGGCGGGCGGGAGCGCCGAGCTCGGCGTCGCGTTCGATCCCCTGCTCGACCGGCTGGCGCGTTTCCCGAAGCCGCTCGTGGCCGCGGTGAACGGCCTCGCCGTCGGGTTCGGCGCGACGCTGCTGCTGCACTGCGATCTCGTGGTCGTCGACGACGACGCCGAGATCCGCATGCCCTTCATCAGCCTCGGGACCTGTGCCGAGGCGGGGAGCAGCTGGCTCCTGCCGCGCCGGGTGGGCCCGCAGCAGGCGGCGTGGATGGTGCTGTCGGGGTCCGCGCTCAGTGCCGCGGAGGCCGTCGCCACCGGGTTCGCCCTGGAGCGGGCCCCGGCCGGGGGCGCCGTCGAACATGCCGTCGCCCTGGCCGAGCAGCTCGCCGCGCACGGTGTCGCCGCGCTGGTGGCGAACAAGCGCCTGCTGCGCGAGGGCTGGGCCGAGCACATCGCCGAGGTGTGGGCGAGGGAGAAGGTGGCCATGGCCGCCATCGCCGAGGAGCTCGGGCCCATCGGCTGGGCGGGGACGACGTGACCGCCACGGCGCGACCCGCCGGCCGCCATGCGTAGGACCCCGACGGGCGCACGGGCCCCCGTGCGGTGACGACCGCCGCTCTCGCCGCCCTCGTCATCGCCGGGGTGTCCGCGTGCGGGGACTGGGTCGCCCGGGCGCGCCGCCGGGTGTGGCTCGAGTACCTGTGCAAGCCGGCCACACTGGGCGCGCTCACCTGGACAGCGGTCGCATTGTCGCCGGCCTCCGATGCCGGCGCACGGCGGTCCTGGTTCGTCGCCGCGTTGGTGTGCTCGCTCGCCGGGGACGTCGTGCTCATGCTCCCGGGCGACCTGTTCGTGGCGGGGTTGGGAGCGTTCCTCGTCGGCCACCTGGCGTACCTGGCGGGCCTGTGGGCCCACGGGCCCGGGGCTCTCGCCATCGTCGTCGCGGCCGGGGTCGTCGTCGTCGTGGTGGCGCCGTTCGGGCTGCGCGTCCTGCGTGCGCTGCGGGCCCACGCCTCGTTGCGCGCCCCGGTGGCGATCTACATGCTGGTCATCGCGGCCATGCTGGCCACCGCCCTCGCCACCGGGAACGTGCTCGCCGGGGTGGGCGCCACGCTGTTCGTGTCATCGGACACCATGATCGCCTGGAACCGGTTCGTGCGGCCCTTCCGGGGCGCCGACGTCGCCATCATGGTGACGTACCACCTCGGCCAGGCGGGCCTCGTCCTGTCGCTCCTGCGCTGAGGTTCGGGACGCGACAGAGTAGGGCCATGGACCCCACCGTCGCCGCGCACACCGCTTTCGTCTGCGCCATGCCGATGGAGCTGGAGCCCCTCACCCGGAAGCTGGACCTGCACGAGGGCAGCGTCGGCGACCTCCCCGTGCACACGGGGACGTTGCGGGGCCGGCCCGTGGTGGGGATCGTCACGGGCATGGGCACCGAGCTCGCCACCGCGGGCACGACGCAGCTTCTCGACGCCGTGACGGTGCAGCGGGTCGTGGTGGTCGGCATCACCGGCGCCGTCGAGAACGACACCCCGATCGGGACGCTCGTGCTGCCCGCGCTCGTCGTGAACGGCGTCACCGGTGCCGAGTACCACCCCACGCCGCTGGGGGGAGGGGAGCCCGCCGGGACGATGTGGACGACGGACACCCTCATCACCGACGTGGAGGAGATCGCAAAGCTGCGGGCGCGGGGCGTGGTCTCGCTCGACATGGAGACCGCGGCGATCGCCGACGTGTGCGAGCGACGCGACATCCCGTGGTCGGTGTTCCGCGTCATCAGCGACCGTGCCACCGACGGGAGCGTCGACGAGGAGATCTTCCGTCTCAGCAACCAGGACGGCTCGCCCGAC
>DATKSK010000002.1 GCA_035531755.1 Acidimicrobiales bacterium
CGGCGAGATGTTCGTCACCGCCTCCGACGAGCTCACCTCCCAGGTGCCGGAGCTCGCGCACCTGGGGTTCGACCCCCTCGAGGACGTCATGAGCTGGTCCCGCTTCGGGCAACTGCTGGCGGATCGGCCCACCGCCCTCAAGACGCTGCTCATGGACCAGAAGTTCGTGGCCGGCATCGGCAACATCTATTCCGACGAGATCCTCTTCGCGGCGGGCCTTCGCTACGACCGCCAGTCGAACTCACTGAGCGCGCAGGAGATCCGCCGGCTGTACCGGGCCATGGTCGAGACCTTGACCGAGGCCGTGAAGCACCGGGGGTCGTCGCTCGCCGACGAGCAATATCGTGATCTCTACGGGGTGATCGGCGACTACCAGGGCCAGCATCAGGTCTATGACCGAGAAGGCCAAGCGTGCCGGCGCTGTCGCAACAACGTGGTGAAGGTGAAGGTCAACGGTCGCTCCGCGTTCCTGTGCGAGCACTGCCAGATCTGAGGCCGCCCCGCTCGTCGCTCGCGGTGATGCGGCCCCGCTGACCTGCACATTCGACGCCCCCGCGGGCGTGCTTGGTGGCCACAAGGGGTATCACCGTTTCGAACAGAGCGACAGGTAGGGTGGCGACCGGTGTTCCTGAAGTCGCTCACCCTCAAGGGTTTCAAGTCCTTCGCGGATCCGTCCACGCTGCTCTTGGAGCCCGGCGTCACGGTGGTGGTGGGCCCGAACGGGAGCGGCAAGTCCAACGTGGTCGACGCCGTGGCCTGGGTGCTCGGTGCCCAGGGGCCGCGCACGGTGCGGTCGTCGAAGATGGAAGACGTCATCTTCGCGGGCTCCGCCGACCGCCCCGCTCTGGGACGGGCCGAGGTGTCGCTCACCATCGACAACCGCACCGGGCGGCTCCCCGGCGGACTGGCCGAGATCACCATCACGCGCACACTGTTCCGCTCGGGTGAGAGCGAATACGCCATCAACGGCCAGCCCTGTCGTCTCCTCGACATCCAGGAGCTGCTGTCGGACTCGGGTGTGGGGCGCCAGCAGCACGTGATCGTGAGCCAGGGACAGCTGGGTGCGATCCTCGACTCTCGCCCCGAGGACCGGCGCGCCGTGATCGAGGAGGCGGCCGGGGTGTTGAAGCATCGCCGCCGGCGCGAGCGGGCCGAGCGCCGCCTCGCCGCCACCGAGGAGAACCTCGACCGGCTCGGTGACCTGCTGCGCGAGGTCCGTCGTCAGATCCGGCCGCTCGAGCGCCAGGCGGCCGCCGCCCGCTCGCACGCGTCGTTGGCGGACGAGCTGCGCGCCCTGCGGCTCCACCTCGTCGGCCGCGAGCTGGCCACCCTCGAGGCGCGCCGCCAGTCCGCAGGGGCCGAACGCGAGCAGCTGCGCGACCGCGAGGGACGCCTGGCGGCGTCGATCACCGAGCTCGATGCCGAAGCGGACACCACCGCCGCCCGGCTCGCCACCCAGCGCGACGAGGATCTGGTCGTGGCCCTGACGCGCGTGCAGGGCCTGGTGGAGCGCTGTCGGGGGTTGAACGGTGTCGTCGCCGAGCGCCGCCGCTCCATCGCCCGCGCCCTCGAGGCGTCCGCGGACACCGACGTCGTCTCCACGCTCGAAGCCGACGCCGCCCGCTTGGCGGCCGAGCTCCAGGCGACGTCGCACGACGACGCCGCGCTGGCTCCGCTCGCCGAGGAGGTCCGGGACGCCGAGCACGCGCTGGCCCGCGACCTGGCCGTCCACGAGGCGTCGTTCGCCGATGTCGCCGGCTTGCGCACCGCCGAGGAGGCCCACGCCATGGCGCGGGGGCAGCTCGAGCCGCTGCGAAGCGCGCTCGAGCGGGAGCAGGGTGGCCTGGCGCGCGCCGACGAGCGGCTCCGGGCCACCGACGAGCGGCGTGCGGCGCTCGAGTCCGAGGCCGCCGCCCTGGTCCAGCAGCTCCAGGTGTCGGAGGCGCGCCTGCCCGAGGTGTCGGGCCGCGCCGAGCAGGCGCGCGCGGCGGCGGATGACGCCGCACAGCGCCAGCGCGGCGCGGAGGACGCCCTGCGCGACGCCGAGCGGGCGCGTCATCGGCTCGAGGCGCGCGCCGAGGCGCTGGCGCGCCGTGCGGCCGAGGAGCGCGGCGACACCGGGGCCGACATGCTCGGCAGCGGTGGCGGCGTGCTCGGGGTCCTCGTGGACCTGGTGGACGTCGACGACGGCTGGCGCACCGCCTTCGAGGCCGCCGCCGGCGCCGCCCTGGGGGCGGTCGTGGTCGACGGCGTCGACGCGGCGCGCGCCGCGCTGGCGACCCTGCACGAGCACGAGGCGCCCGGGACGCTCCTGGCGACACGGCCCGACGGTGGCGGTGACGCGGCGGCGCCCTGGTCGCCCTCGGTGCCGCCGGGCCCCCCGCTTCCCCCCGGGGCCGAGCCGCTGCGCCGCCACGTGCGCCCCCGGGTCCCGGCCGTGGCCGGCGTGCTCGACCGGGTGCTCGCGGGCGTGGTCGGCGTCGGCGGTGGGTGGATGCCGGCCGTCGACCTCGCGCTCGAGCGGCCCGACCTCGTCGTGGTCAGCACCGACGGCGACCGGTTCTCGCCCGCCGGGTGGTTGGTGCGCGCCGGTGCCCCGGCGCTGGCCGCGCTGGCCCGTGACGCCGCCGCCGAGGCCGAGGGCGCCGCCGCGGCCGCCGAGCGCGCCGCCGCGGCGGCGGAGGACGCCCGGCGCGTCGCCACCCGGGCGGTCGCCGAGGCCGCCGATGCCGCCCGCCACGTGGACCGGGCCGCGGACCTCCACCGCAACCTGGTGGCCACCCGCGACCGCGTGGCCACCGAGCTCGGGCTGGCCCGGACGGAGTGGTCCGAGGCGTCCCGCCTGCGCGCCTCGCTGGGCGAACGCCTCGAGCGCGACGCCGCCCAGCTCGACGCCCTCGAGGAGCGCCTGCCCGAACTGGAGGCCGCCGCCGCGGCCGCCGCCGGGCGCCTGGCTGTCGCCGACGAGGCCCGGCGCCGGCTCGAGGACCGTCGGGCCCAGGTGGCCATGCTCCGCCGCGACCTCGAGGTGAAAGAGGCCGGCCTGGCCGAGCGACGTGCGCTGCTCACCACGCGCCTCGAGGACACCGAGCGCCGGCTGGCCGGCCACGTCGAGGCGCGCGAGCGCGCCGGGGAGCGCCGCCGCCGGCTCGAGGCGGGGGCGCTCGCCACCGACCGCCTCGGCGTTGCCGTCGACCGGCACGCGGCCCGCCTGGTCGAGCTCCTCGACACGCTCCGCCTGCGTCGCAGCCGCCAGCTCGACGACGTGCGGGCCGGTGGCGCCCGGCTCGACAGCCTGCGCCGGCAACGCGCCGAGGCCGACACGCACCTGGCCCAGACACGCCAGGAGATCCAGCAGCTCGAGCTCGAGCTGGCCGAGTCGGGCGTGCGGCGCGACGCCTCGGTCGAGGCGCTGCGGCGCGAGCTCGGGTGCGAGCCCGAGGAGGCCATGGGGGCGCCCTGCCCCGAGCTCCCCGAGGGTGTGGACGCCGCCCGGCGGGCGGCGGTGGTCGAGCAGGAGCTGTCGTCGTTGGGCCCCGTGAACCCGCTGGCGCTCGAGGAGCTGGGCACCCTCGAAGAGCGCCACCGGTTCCTCGAGGAGCAGGTCGAGGACGTGCGCCGGGCGCGGCGGGAGCTGCACCAGGTCATCCGGGCCGTCGACGACGAGATCATGCGCGTGTTCGCGCAGGCGTTCGCGGATGTCAACGAGCACTTCCAGGTGCTCGTGTCCACGCTGTTCCCCGGTGGGACGGGGCGATTGAGCCTGACCGACCCCACGGACCTGCTCGACACCGGCGTCGAGGTCGAGGCCCGACCGGCGGGGAAGAACGTGCGCAAGCTGTCGCTGCTCTCGGGGGGCGAGCGGTCGCTCGTGGCCCTGGCGTTCCTCTTCGCCGTGTTCCGCAGCCGGCCGTCACCGTTCTATCTGCTCGACGAGGTCGAGGCCGCGCTCGACGACGTGAACCTGCACCGCTTCCTCGACCTGCTCCACGAGTTCCGGGAAGAGGCGCAGCTCATCGTGGTGAGCCACCAGAAGCGGACGATGGAGGCCGCCGACGCGCTCTACGGCGTCACCATGACGCCGGGCGGGTCGTCCAAGGTGGTCAGCCAGAAGGTGCGCCGAGAGCCCACCGACGCGGAGCCCGCCACCGCCCCCGCCTGACCTGCCGTCACCGGTCGGCGCGCCGATCGGTGACGATCGGCCCCGTTAGGCTGCCGGGGCCATGCTCGCCCTCTGGATCGTCCTCGCCGTCGTGGTGGCGGCCCTCGTCGTGGGCCTCGTCGTCGCCGTCCCACGCCGGGCCCGCCGCCGGCGCGCCGCCCCCCGGGCAGCAGAGGCACCGGCCCCGGTCCTCGGGGGTGAGGCGGCCGCCCCGCCCACCACCGCGCCGGCGCCGGGGCGCGCGCCACCGCCGCCACCGCCGGCGCCCGCGCCGGTCGCCGGTCCGCCCGCCGCCCCGGAGGCGGAGGCGGAGCCCGAGGCCGGGGCCGCAGCGGCACCCGAGCTGCGCGAGCGCATGGGCAAGACGCGCGGGCTCATCTCCGGGTACGTGCGCGCCCTGCGGGCCCGGTCCTCGGTCGACGACGACGCCTGGGACGGGCTCGAGGAGGCGCTGATCCGGGCCGACGTCGGCGTGGCCACGACCACCGCGCTCCTCGACGACCTCCGTGCCCGGGTGCACTCGGGCGAGCTGCGCGGCGCCGACGCCGTCGTCTCGGCGCTGCGCGCCGACCTGCGCGGGTCGCTCGACGTCGCCGCCGGCACCGCCCTGGCCTACGCCGAGGACGCCACCACCGTGTGGCTGTTCGTCGGCGTCAACGGCGTGGGCAAGACCACGACGATCGGCAAGGTGGCGCGCCGGCAGGCGGCCGCCGGCCGCTCCGTGCTCCTCGCCGCCGGGGACACCTTCCGGGCCGCGGCGGGCGAGCAGCTCGAGCAGTGGGCGGATCGGACCGGGGTCGAGATCGTGCGCGGTGCCGAGGGCGGCGACCCGAGCGCGGTGGTGTTCGACGCCGTGCAGCGCGCCACGGCCCGCGGCAACGACCTGGTGCTGGCGGACACGGCGGGACGGCTGCACACGAAGGTCAACCTGGTCGAGGAGCTGAAGAAGATCCGGCGCGTGGCCGACCGACCGCCGGGACGCGTCACCGAGGTCCTCCTGGTCCTCGACGCCACCACGGGCCAGAACGGGCTGACCCAGGCGCGCCAGTTCCTGGACGCCGTGGGGGTGACCGGCGTCGTGCTCACCAAGCTCGACGGCTCGGCCAAGGGGGGGATCGTGATCGCCATCCAGCGCGAGCTCGGGCTCCCCGTCAAGCTGGTGGGCCTCGGTGAGGGGCCCGACGACCTCGTCGCCTTCGACGCCGACGAGTTCGTCGACGCACTGTTCGAGTGAGGCCGGCGATGAGCCCCCGGGCGACGCGGCCGGCGGGGGCGTGGCCGGCGGGGGCGCGGCCGGCGTGGGCGCGGCCGGCGTCCCGGTAGCCTGGACGTCCGCATGTTCGACGCGCTCTCCGACCGACTCGAGGGGATCCTCGGTCGCCTCCGCAGCCGGGGGCGGCTGAGTGAGGCCGACGTCGACGAGGCCCTGCGCGAGATCCGGACGGCCCTGCTCGAGGCCGACGTCGACCTCGGCGTGGCCCGGTCGCTGGTCCAGGGCATCCGGGCCCGCGTCGTCGGCGAGGAGCTGTCGAAGAGCCTGAGCCCGGGCCAGCAGGTCGTGAAGGCCGTCCACGACGAGCTCGTCGAGGTCCTCGGGGGCGAGACGCTGCGCCTGACCTACGCGTCGGCGCCCCCGACCGTCGTCCTCCTGGCCGGGCTCCAGGGCTCCGGCAAGACCACCACGGCGGCCAAGCTGGCCCGGTGGTTCCGCCAGCAGGGGCGCAACCCCCTCCTGGTCGGGGCCGACCTCCAGCGGCCGGCGGCCGTCGAGCAGCTGCGGATCCTGGGCGAGCAGGCCGGGGTGCCCGTGTTCAGCGAGCCCACCGACCCCGTGGCCGTCGCCGCCGGGGGATTGCGCGAGGCGCAACGCCTGGGCCGCGACGTTCTCATCGTCGACACCGCCGGACGCCTGGCCATCGACGAGGCGCTCATGGACGAGGTCCGGCGGGTGTCCGCCGCGGTGTCGCCCCGCTACACGTTCCTGGTGATCGACGCCATGACGGGGCAGGACGCCGTGGCCACGGCGCGGGCCTTCCACGACGCCCTCGAGCTCGACGGCGTCATCCTCACCAAGCTCGACGGCGACGCCCGCGGCGGCGCCGCGCTGAGCGTCAAGGACGTGGTCGGCCGGCCCATCGCCTTCGCGTCCACCGGTGAGCGCCTGGCCGACTTCGACCAGTTCCACCCCGACCGCATGGCCAGCCGCATCCTCGGCATGGGCGACGTGCTCACGTTGATCGAGCAGGCCGAGCGCGAGTTCGACCACGACGTGGCGGCCGAGGGCGCCACCCGGCTGCTCGAGGGACGGTTCACGCTGGAGGACTTCCTGGCGCAGCTCCAGCAGGTGAAGAAGCTGGGTTCGCTCGGCGGCCTGCTGTCGCTGATGCCCGGGGTGCCGAAGGAGCTCAAGCAGGCCGACGCCTCCATCGACGACGGTCAGGTGGCGCAGGTCGAGGCGATCATCCGGTCCATGACGCCCGCTGAGCGCGGCGAGCCCGCCATCGTCGACGGCTCGCGCCGGTCGCGCATCGCCCGGGGGAGCGGGACCACCACCCAGGAGGTCAACCAGCTGCTGCGGCAGTTCAAGGAGGCGCAGCAGCTCATGCGCTCGCCGGGGATGCTCGGGGGGATGCTCGGCGGCGGCAAGGGCGCCAAGCTGGCCCAGGGCCTCGCCGAGCGGATGGGCCAGGGCGGGGCCCCGCCCGGGGCCGGCGACCTCGGAGGCCTGGGCGCGCGGCCCGGGGCCGGGCCGGGCCCGATGCCGGGGGGCGTGGCGAAGGGGCGTCCCGGGTCGAAGAAGAAGAAGGGCGGCCGGGTGACCCCGAAGGCGGGTGGGAACGGGCGCCGGTAGGCACGGACGGGCCCGGGCCCGACCCCGGGCGCACCCGCCGTCGGGGCGCGCCGCACCCCGCGCCATGCCGAGGTTTCGACCCCCACCCCGGCGACAGGTCACAATATGAGGTCCGTGCCCTCGAGCCCGAGGCGAGCACGACGAGGAAGGCAGGGAAGTCGACGGTGGCAGTGAAGCTCCGCCTCATGCGGATGGGCAAGAAGAAGCAGCCGACGTACCGGGTCGTCGCGGCCGACAGCCGTTCGCCGCGCAACGGGCGGTTCATCGAGATCGTGGGGACCTACGCCCCCCGTGGTCGCTCGACGGCCGAGCCCGACGCCGTTGTGACGATCGACAACGACAAGGCCCTCAAGTGGCTGCGGCAGGGCGCGCAGGCCACGGACCGTGTCGAGAAGCTGTTGCGGGCCTCGGGGGCATGGGACGAGTACCGTCCGGGCTCCAAGTGAGCGAGACCGGCTTCGGCGAGGCGGGCGACGCCGGCGACGACCTCGACGACGACATGGGCAACGTCGAGGTCGGCGAGGACGTCGACGACATGGCGGGGAACAGGGTCGACGACATGGCGGGGAACCGCGTCGAGGGCGGGAGCGCCCGGGCGGTCCTCGACTACATCGCACGCTCGTTCGCCAGTGAGCCCGACGCCGTCGTGGTCGAGACCGACGAGTCGAGCCGCGGGGTGCGCTTCCGCATCCACGTCGCCCCCGGTGACATGGGGCGCATGATCGGCCGGCGCGGCCGCGTGGCCCAGGCGATCCGCACGCTGGTGCGGGTGGCGGGTTCTCGTGACGGGACGGACACCAACGTCGACTTCGTCGACGACTGACGACCCGGGCGCCGGCCGAGGCGCGGCGTCGGCACCCGGCCCGCTGCTCGAGGTCGGCACCGTCGTCAAGCCGCACGGGCTCCGGGGTGAGGTGGTCGTGCGCTTCGTGAGCAACCGCCCCGAACGCGTCGAGGTCGGGTCGCACCTCGTCACCGACGGCGGCGATCTGCTCATCGAGGCGGCCCGACCCTTCGGGTCGTGCTGGTTGCTGATGTTCGCCGGCGTGCGGTCGCGCGAACAGGCGGAGCTCCTGCGGGGCACGGTGCTGCGCGGGGCCCCGCTCGAGGACGAGGAGGCCTGGTGGGTGCACGAGCTCGTCGGCGCCGAGGTCGTCGACGGCGCGGGCAGCCGGCTGGGCACGGTGTGCGCCGTCGTGGCCAACCCGGCGAGCGACCTGCTCGAGCTGGACGGGGGAGGCCTGGTCCCGCTCCGCTTCGTCGTCGAGCGGTCCCCGGGCCGGATCGTCGTCGAGGTCCCCGAGGGGCTGCTCGACCCGCCCCCCGCATAGGCGCCGCCGGTGCGCATCGACGTCTTCACCATCTTCCCGGACCTCCTGGAGCACTACTGCGAGGGCTCCCTGCTCGGTCGGGGCCGGCGGGCGGGGTTGCTCGACGTCCGCGTCCACGACCTGCGCGCCGCGGCCGGGGACCCGCGCCGGTCGGTCGACGACGCCCCGTTCGGGGGCGGCGCGGGGATGGTGCTGGCCGCGGGCCCGATCTTCGACGCCGTCGAGGAGGTCGTGCCCCCGCGGCCGCTCTACCTCTTGGCGCCGGGTGGTCGCCGCCTCGACCAGCGGGTCGTCGAGGAGCTGGCCGCCCTGGGGGGGTCCGCGTCGGGGGGGTTCTCCCTGCTGTGCGGGCGCTACGAGGGGGTGGACCAGCGGGTGGCCGACCACCTCGTCGACGGCGAGCTGTCGGTCGGCGATTACGTCCTGAGCGGGGGAGAGGCGGCCGCGCTGGTCGTGGTGGAAGCGGTGGCGCGCCTGGTCCCCGGCGTCATGGGGAACGAGGAGTCGGCGGGCGACGAGAGCTTCAGCGACGGGTTGCTCGAGTACCCGCAGTACACCCGGCCCGCCGCGTTCCGGGGGTGGACCGTGCCCGACGTCCTGCTGACCGGGGACCACGGGCGCATCGCCCGGTGGCGCCGGGCCATGGCGCTGCGCCGGACCCTGGAGCGCCGCCCCGACCTGCTCGACGCCCGTGGTGGGCTCGCCGACGAGGAGCGCCACCTGCTCGAGGAGCTGGACCAGGCGCCGCCCCCTGTCCCCGGGGGGACGACGACGGCCCGGGGCGCGGCCCCGCCCGGGAGGCGGCTATCCTGACGTGCTCCGGCAGGCTCTGCACGACCCCGTCGCTCCCGTTGCCTCGGCGGCCTCGGTGGCCTCGGCGATGGCACTGTCCGGGCCGCTCGGAGCTGGACCCGTGAAGGGACGCGCGCCATGAACCCCACTGACATCGTCGATCGCGAGAACCTCCGGGACGACGTCCCCGACTTCCGGCCGGGTGACACGCTCAAGGTCCACGTGCGCGTCGTGGAGGGCAGTCGCGAACGCAACCAGGTGTTCCAGGGTGCGGTCATCCGCCGTCAGGGCACCGGCGCCCGCGAGACCTTCACCGTGCGCAAGGTCAGCTTCGGGGTCGGCGTCGAGCGGACGTTCCCGGTGCACTCGCCGGTGTTGGCGAGGATCGAGGTCGTCACCCGCGGCGACGTCCGCCGCGCCAAGCTCTACTACCTGCGCGGTCGCGT
This sequence comes from Acidimicrobiales bacterium, assembly GCA_035531755.1. Taxonomy (NCBI): domain Bacteria; kingdom Bacillati; phylum Actinomycetota; class Acidimicrobiia; order Acidimicrobiales; species Acidimicrobiales bacterium. The sequence goes on from DATKSK010000002.1 coordinate 9,583, forward strand.
CGGGAAGGCCGCCAAGATCAAGGAGAAGCGGCAACCTTTCGCCGCCAAGGCCAAGTAGCCCCACGAGGTCCCGGGCACCGTCTCCGGCCTCGGCCGGTCCCCTCGGGCGCCCCGGCCCGGCTGTCACGGCCCTGCCGGACCGCTACCCGGTCGGCGACACCAACGTTGTGGCCCGGGCGCAGGTCGCCGCCCGTTCGCGCCGGATCTTGACGGTGCCGGCATCGCTCGGAGTCGTCGCGGTGTCCTTGATCGCCGGATCGGCGACGCGCTCCGGAACCTCGGCAGTGCCGCGGTTCAGAGCATCTGGAGGGCCAAGCTGGTCGCGGCCACCAGCACCCACAACACGGCACCGAGGGCCAGGGGGCGCAAGCCTGCACGCCGGACGTCCCGGGGCCGGGTGGAGAGGCCGATCGCACCCAGTGCCGCGGTGATCATGACCTCCGCTGTTGGCGACAGGGCCTGGTGCCACGCGGTCGGGACCAGGCCGATCGTGTTCAAGGCCACGGCGACGAGGAACCACCCGATGAACGCCGGAACGACGTCGCGCAGTTTCGCCCCGGCTCCACGTCCGTCCGTGGACGCCGGGCGTGTGCGCCAGCCCGACAGGACGAGGGTGATCGGGATGATCATGAGCGTTCGGGTCAGTTTCACCACTACCGCGTACGACGTGGCCCCGTGCCCGAAGATCGTCGAGGCGGCCACCACCGAGGACAGGTCGTTGACCGCGGTGCCGGCCCACAGTCCGAAGGCGTGGGGCGAGAGCCCGAGCGCGTGGCCGATGGTCGGGAAGCTCAGCACGGCAGCCACATTGAAGGTGAAGATGGTGGCGATGGCGTAGGAGACGTCGGCATCAGAGGCGGAGATGACCGCGTCGGTGGCGGCGATCGCCGATGCACCGCAGATGCCGGTTCCCACCCCGATCAGCGTCCGCAGATCCCGTGCCACGCCCAGCGTCGTTCCTGCCACGACGGACCCGAGCAGCGCCACCGCCAGCGTGCCGAGGAGGACGGGCAACGACGAGCCCCCGATGGTGAGCACCTCGTGGAACGAGAGTCCGGTGCCGAGGACCACGATCGACGTCTTGAGGACCGTCCTGGCCGCGAAGCCGAGCCCGGGGCGCGCCCGGGGTGCCGGCAGGCGGACGAGCGCAACTCCGATCCCCCCGAGGACGGCGAACACCGGGGCGCCCACCACCGGGACAAGGTGACCGAGGGCCGTGGCCACGGCGGTGAGGACCACCACCGGTGCCAGCCCGGGCAGGAGGGCCGCAGCACGCTCCAGCCGGGTCCGGCCCGGAGCGACCTGCGCTCGCAGGGAGGTGTTCGAGGCATCCACCCGCATCCGCTTCCCCATGTGTCCACGTTCCACCGGGTGGGCGGTGTCGGGTAGACCGAAACTCGGCGCGATCCCATAAGGTGGCCTTATGCCCCTCGGCGAACCGGTCCCCGACATCCGGTCGCTCGACCTGCTCCGCACGGTGGCCGAGCTGGGCTCGATCCGTCTGGCTGCCAGCGCGCACCACGTCAGCCAACCGGCGGCGAGCATGCGGCTCCGGTCGCTGGAACGGACGCTCGACCTGGAGCTCCTGGACCGGTCGGGCGGCCGGGCTCGGCTCACGGCCACAGGGCTCGCTGTCGTGCAGTGGAGCGAGGCGGTGCTCGAGGGCATGCGAGACCTGCTCGTGGGGACGGCGGCAGTGCGATCGGAGGGGCGCGACACCCTGCGGATCGCGGCCAGCATGACCGTGGCCGAGTACCTGGTGCCGGGGTGGCTGAACCGCCTACGGGCGTCGGACCCCGACGTCGCCGTCTCCCTGCAGATGGGGAACTCCGAGCGCGTGACCGAGGTCATGCTGCGCGGCGGTGCGGACATCGGGTTCATCGAGGGGCCGGACCGACCGCCCGATCTGCGCACCGAGGTCGTCTCGGGCGACCACCTCGTGGTGGTGGTGGCGCCGTCACATCCATGGGCGCGCCGCCGCCGCCCCCTGTCGGCCGCAGCCCTCGCCGCGACACCCCTCGTGCTGCGCGAAGCGGGGTCGGGCACACGGGAGGTGCTCGAACGCGCGCTGGCCGCCTTCGGGCTCGAGCCGACACCCCTGGTCGAGTTGGCGTCCACGACCGCTATCAAAGGGTCAGTCGCGGCAGGCACCGGGCCCGGCGTGCTCAGCCGACTGGCCATCGAGCCGGAGGTGACCGACGGCCGGCTGGTGGTGGTGGCGACATCGGGTGTCCCGTTCGAACGAATGATCCGCGCGATCTGGCCGCGCGACCGTCCACTGACGCCTGCAGCCGCGCGACTCCTGCGGCAGCTCACCGAGGGCACCGCCAGGAGGTGAGGGCGCGGGCGTGACCGGTAGAAGTGCTGTGGACGCCGTACGCCGGGGAGCACGGCCCCGCACCCACCCATGCCCCCTCGACGGCATTCGACCAGCGGTCGTCAGAGGGTGTAACACGATTCCCTCGGGATCCCCGCTTCCGACGGCACCATGGAACACGAAGGACCACGAATGTCCGGATCTCAAGAAATCCCAGGTCACAAGAGGTCCGGTCAGAGTCCTGCCTATGATCGTTGGATACCGGGGCGAATCGAGCGGCTAGCACACGGTGCGCCGCTTCCCCGGGCCCGGATCGAGGCGATGGTGGCCGAGCGACGATGAGCGAAGAGGACCTCGAACGGTACGAGGCCGAGATCGAGCTGGCCCTCGTGCAGGAGTACCGCACGGTGCTCCCGCTGTTCCGGTACGTCGTCGAGACCGAGCGCCGCTTCTA
>DATKSK010000003.1 GCA_035531755.1 Acidimicrobiales bacterium
TCAGCGTTCGATCGTGGTGTGCTTGAACTCGTTGAGCTCGGGGTGGTTCTCGAGGAGCGACAGGACGCCGTCGATCGTCGAGCGGGCCACGTCGGCATCGCCGCCGGGCCGCGTGGTGATACGGACGAAGACCGCCCGGTCACCCGAGACGAAGGTGGGCACCCCGAAGACGTGATGGTCCGCCACCGCGGCCTCGTGGGCCTTGCGGAACTCGGCACGCGGGCCCCCGCCGGCCACCGTGGCGAGCACGGCGTCGGCGTCGGCCCCGGCACCCGTCAGCACGTCGCGGACGACGGCCTCGTCGCGCACGTCGCGTCCGTGGTCGTGCCGGGTGGAGAACAGCCCGAGGTGCACGTCGAAGAACCGGTCGGGGTCGGTGTCGCGCACCACCAGGCCGGCTTCGATGGCGAGGAGGTGCGACGCCTTGTCCGGGTCGTCCCATACCGGGACGCCGCCCTCCTCCACGTGTGCCTGGGTCAGCGAGAAGGGGGTGAATTCCACGTCCCAACCCGCACCGCCGCGCAGGCCGGCCACCAGATGCTCGTGGACGTTGCGGGCGAAGGGACAGCGGTAGTCGTAGGTGACGGAGAAGACGGGCGTGCCCACCTGACGGTCAACGCCGCGGGCGCCCTGTGCATTCCAGGCGGCCCATGACGGCCCCCCCCGGGGCGAGCAGGTGGCGGCCCAGGCGTCCGAGCCCCACGCCCAGGACGGACCCGGCCACGACGTCGGTGGCGTGGTGGAGCCGGAGGTGCACCCGGCTGGCCGAGACGGCGGCCGCGGCGGCGTAGTAGGCGGCGGCAGCCGGGTCGTCCTCGGCGAGCAGCGTGGCCGCGCACCAGGCGGCGAGGGCGTGGCCCGAGGGGAAGCTGGCGGTGCGCGGGATGCGCACGGGAATGGACCGACCCGACTGTCGGTCCGGCCGCACCCGGCCCACCGCCGACTTGAGCCCGGCGTTCACCACGGGGGTCAGGACCCCGGTGAAGACCACGGCGCGCACGGCCAGGGCGCGCCGTGGGCCGGCCCGACGCCCGCGCACCACGCCGGCGAGGAACCACACGAGGCCGTGGTCACCGAGGGCCGACGCCGCGTAGGCCACGGCGTCGGCGACCCGCCGCCCGCGCCACGGCTCGAACCGCTCGTCGACGAAACGGTCGAACGACTCGACGGCGGACGACAGCACGGCCGCAGGCTACCGGCCGCATACCGCCGCCCGGCACCGTGCCGGCCGGCGCGCCGTGGCCGGGACGACGAGCGCACCGGGCCCGGCGATTCGACGACGCGCTCAGCCCGCCCGGGCCACCGGCACGGCGGCACCGTCGGCGGCCGCCGGGGCGTGCTCTGCCGCCTGCGTGGGGTCCCCGCCGTAGACCGGGCACAGCGGCCGGAAGCTGCACCAATTGCACAGGGCGGACGGGCGCGGCCGGAAGTCCTCCTGCACGCACGCCCGCGCGATGGCCGACCACACCGCCGTGGTCCGCTGGCGCGTGCCCTTGACCGCCTGCTCCGAGGGCTCGGCCTCGATGACGAGCGGCTCGCGCAGGTACATGAGCCGGATGCGGCTGGGTCGGCGCCCGAGGACCTGCTCGCAGAGCAAGGCGTAGAACTGCACGCCGCCGAGCCGCTGGTTCTCCTGGTTGACCGACGGGACGCGCCCCGTCTTGTAGTCGACGACGACCAGCTCGCCGTCGGGCGTGACGTCCAGGCGGTCGATGATGCCCCGCAGGCGCAGATCGCCCATGGCCGCCTCGAGCGTGAGCTCCACCCCCACGGCGTCCACGGCGTCGGGGTCCTCGAGCCGGAAGTACCCGTCGAGCAGCGACTGGGCGTCGGCCACGAACGCGTCACGGTCGTCCGCCGACAGGTCGAGGGCGGTGGCGTCGGGGCTCTGGGCGAGCGACTCCCAGGCCGCGGCCAGGGCGTGGCGGGCGGCGTCGGGGGTGCGCGCACCCCGGGGGTGGTCCCAGAACAGGCGCTCCAGGGCGCTGTGCACCAGCGTCCCCTTCACCATGTGGGGCGACGGCTCCTCGGGGACGCGGTCGATCGCCGAGAAGCGGAAGGCGAGCGGGCAGTCCTTGAAGGCGCTCAACTTCGAGGGGGAGAGCGAACGGGGCAGCGCCAGGGCCATCGACCGAAGGTTACGTCCGGGGTGTGCCGGCCACAGGGACCAGGGCGCCCGCCACCGAGCCCGCCACCGCGTCGGGGTCCTCGAGCGGCCCGAAGTGGCCGATGCCGGCGAGCACCACCGTCGTCGCCGCCGGCAGGCGCCCCGCATAGGCGGCCAGGAGGTCGGGCCCGAACCCGTCGGTGTCGGCGCCGCAGGCCAGGGTCACCGGACAGCGGACCAGGCCCAGCCGGGCGAAGGCGTCGTGGGAGAAGGCGTGGGCGTAGACCGCGGCCTCGTCCCCCCGGCGGCAGCGCAGCCCGATACCGCCCCCGTCGAGCGGGGCGAACCCGTTGTCGACGTAGGCGGCCAGCGCCTCGGGGTGCAGGCCGTCGAACGGGGGCTTGCCCGAGAAGTTGGCGAGGGCCTCGCCCCGCGAGCCGAATCGCGGGCGCCGGCGCAGCGCGCTGGCCGACAGCGGGTTCCGGGCGTATGTCGGCGCCAGGGGCTCGTCCCCCGGGTAGACGACGGGCTCGAAGCAGTACAGGCCGGCGAAGGTGCCGGGCCGGGCCTCCTCGGCGAGCAGGAGCGACGCCCCCCCGCAGGAATGGCCGAACCCGACGGCCCCCTCGATGCCCAGGTGGTCGACCACGGCCAGCACGTCGGCGGCGAAGCCGTGCCAGTCGAAGTCCGCACCCGGCGGGGGGCCCGAGGCCCCGTGCGCCCGCAGGTCGAGCGCCACGCAGCGGAAGTGGTCGCCGAGGCGGGCGGCCAGGGGGGCCAGGACCGGGCCGCAGAACCCGGTGGCGTGCACCAGGAGCAGGGGAGGGCCGACGCCCCCGAGCTCGTAGTAGGCCACCGCCACGCCGTCGGGCGTGGTCACGTGGCCAGCCGGGACCGCCGGCCGCAACGGGCCGTCGTCGTCGGAGAAGGGTGTCCCGGGCATCGCGGCGACGCTACCGGGTGCCCGGCCGCCGGCGACGCGGCCCCGGGGGAGTACCCGTCGCGGGACGGGGCCGACTAGAACAGGCCCGTGGAGCACTTCATCTCGCATTGGGGCTACCTGGCCGTCTTCCTCCTCACGGTGGCCGAGGCGGCCTGCATCCCGATCCCCTCCGAGCTGACGCTGGGCCTGGCCGGGGCCCTCTCGAGCGGGGCCACCCTGTCGGGTGCGGTCGACCACCACCCGCTCAACCTGGTCCTCGTGATCGTGGTCGGCGTGGCCGGCGAGCTGGTCGGCTCCTTCGTCTCGTACGGCGTGGGCCGCACCGGCGGCCGGGCCTTCGTGGACCGCTTCGGCCGCTACCTGCTGCTCACCCACCGCGACCTCGACAAGGCCGAGGCCTGGTTCGCCCGGCGCGGGGACTCCGCCGTGCTCGTCGGCCGGGTGGTGCCGGTGGTGCGGACGTTCATCTCGTTCCCGGCGGGCGTCGCCGAGATGCCCCTGCTGCCCTTCGGCGTGTTCACGGCCATCGGGGTCACCGTCTGGGTGGGCGTGCTGGCCGGGATCGGCTACTCGCTCGGCAGCAGCTACCACTCCATGGTGAAGGCCTTCGGGGACGCCTCCTACGTCGTCGCCGCCCTGGCGGCCGTCGTCTTGGTGGCGGCGCTCGTGCACCGCATCCGGGTGGTGCGCACCGAGCAGGCCCAGCGTGGTGCCCGGACCGGCGCGACGCCCCCGGGGACGGCGGGCCCGGGGGACGGCGACCGCCAGCCGGCCGACCGCGGCTGATCCCCCGACGGCGCGCCGCCGCGGGGTTGTTCGCGCATCGTCCACGTAGTGTTCGCGCCACGTTCGCCTGAGGTTCGCCAGGAATTCATCGCCCCGGTGTGGTCGGCGACGACCCTGGACAGAGGCGCAAACGGCCGGATTCGGCCTGCTCGGCGCCCTGAGACGGAGCCCGTCGCCTTGACTAGGGTCTGCGCCCGTGGGGCCGTGGCGGTACGGGCTGACGTTGTTGCCGGGGGCGTTGCGCCCCGAGGACACCCGCGACGCGGGCAGGGTCGACGAGGTGTTGCGCGCCCGTTCCGAGGGCGGCTGGGAGCTCGTGACCGCCGTCACGGCGCGCGACGGCTCGGACCTCCTGGTGTTCCGTCAGGCCGTCGACTGACCGGCGCGCCCGCCGGCGTCGGAGCGGCACCGGCGCCGAGCGACCATGCCGGGATCACGCCCCGGGGGGCTCACCCGTCGAGCAGCGCGGCGCGCAGCGCTCCGACGGCGTCGGTGACCCCGAGCGTCGCCGCCAGGTCGTCGAACGTGCCGTGCTCGTCCTGGAGCGAGTCCAAGAACCCGTCCATCGTCTCGGGAGCCACCGAGATCACCGCGGGCGCATAGCGCCCGACCTCCTCGGCGGCGTCGGCGTACTCGGCCTCGAGGCGCGCCAGCAGGGCCACCATGGCCTCGGCGCTCAGCGCGTAGTCCTCCACGATCACCGGTCGCGGCACGCCGAGGAAGCCGAGCACGAGGGCGGCGAGGACGCCGGTGCGGTCCTTGCCGGCGCTGCAGTGGAACACCGCCGGAAGGGCGCCGGGCTCGGCGAGCACGTGAACGGCACGGGTGAGCGATGCGGAGCCTTCGGTGAAGAGCTGGAGGTAGCGCGACGTCACGAAGGCGGGCTCGTCGTAGCGGCCGAGGTCCTCGACGGGCGGCAACACGTCGGTGAGCGGGAGGTGGTGGTACTCGACCTCGACGGCGTCCTCGGGGAACGTCCCGCGCTCCTCGACCTCCCCCGGGGTCCGAAGGTCGATCACCGTCGACAGGCCGAGCCCGACGAGCTGCGCGCAGTCGTCCTCGTCGAGGCGGGCGAGCCCGTCGGCGCGAAAGAGCATCCGCCAGCGGATGTGCCGACCGTCCGCGGCGGGGTAGCCGCCGAGATCGCGGAAGTTGACGCAGCCCGTCAGCGACAGTCTGCGGACGGGTGGGGCAGCGCCGTCGGCCACGAGGCGAAGGCTACCGCAGCGTCAGGACAGCACCCGGCGCCGGAAGTTGCGCAACCCGACGGCGAGGAAGAGCGCGCTGAACGCCACCAGCACCGGGTAGACGACGTACAGGTGCATGTGTGACGCGTCGGTGAACGCGGCGCGCATCCCCTCGTTCACGTAGATGAGCGGGTTGACGAGGACGATCGTCTGCATCCAGTGCCATCCGCCGATCTTCACCGGCGCCAGCCTGGTCCACTGGTAATAGGTGCCCCCCAGGAAGGTGATGGGCAGGACGACGAAGCCGAACATGAGGCCGATGTTGCGGGGCTCGAAGGAGGTCCCCAGCAGCAGCCCGAGCGATGTCATGGCGATGCAGGACAAGGGGACGATGCTGAGCACGGTCCAGACGTGCAGGTGGATGTCGGCCTCGACCCCGGCGGCGTGGACGACCGAGGCGATCGGCAGCACGATGGCGGCCGACACCAGCCCCTGCACCGCCCCGGAGAGGACCTTCGCCACCGCCACCAGCCAGATCGGGCAGGGCGCCTGCACCCGGTCCTCGATCTCGCGGGTGAAGCCGAACTCCTGGGCCATCTGCAGGGCCACGGACTGCACGCCCTGGAACATGATGGAGATGCCCACCACCCCGGGGACGAGCACGGTGGCGAACCCCGACTCGGCGGCCGCACCCCGGCCCCCGCCGATGCCCTGGCCGATCTTGGGGAAGACGAACAGGAAGACGAAGCACAGCAGGAACGGCTGGACCAGCGTGCGGATCACGAACTCGCCGAGGTTCTTCCTGAGCACGACCAGGTCGCGCAGCATGAGCGCCTGCAGTGAGACCCAACTGGCGGCGACGGCCGAGCGCGTGGGCCTGGTCTCTATGTGGAGGGCGGGCGCCGGGGTGGTCACCATCAGTCGCGCAGGTCCTTTCCGGTGAGGTTGATGAAGACCGTCTCGAGGCTCGGCTCGGCGACCGACAGGTCGACGACCTCGAGCCCGGCGTCCTCCACCACGTTGACGACCCTGGGCACGATCCGGTCCGACACCGTCACGTGGACCTCGACGCCGTTGTCGATCTGGCGCGTGCGGGTGACCCCGTCGAGGTCCCGCAGCACGGCGGAGAGCGTGTCGTAGTCCCCGGTGGCCTTGACCGTCACGATGGTGTCGGCTCCCACGGTGCGCTTCAGCTGGGCCGGGGTGTCGAGAGCGAGGATCTTGCCGTGGTCCATGATCGCCACCCGCGCGCACAGCTGGTCGGCCTCCTCCATGTAGTGCGTCGTGAGGAGGATGGTCTGGCCCTCGGCGTTGAGCGTGCGCAGCACCTCCCACAGGGCCAGGCGGCTCTGGGGGTCGAGGCCGGCGGTGGGCTCGTCGAGGAACAGCACCGCCGGCCGGTGGAGGATCGACCGCGCCACCATCAGCCGCTGTGCCATCCCGCCCGACAGGGCGTAGACGGTGGTCTTCGCCCATTTGGAGAGCTGGAATTGCTCGAGCAGCTCGTCGGCCGCCTGGCGGGACCGGCGGGCGCCGATGCCGAAGAGGCGGCCGTGGAAGTACAGGTTCTCCCACACCGACAGCTGACGGTCCAGCGTGTTCTCCTGGCTCACGATCCCGAGGATCTGCTTGGCGAGCGTCGGGTGCGCCACCACGTCGATGCCGCCCACCCAGGCCCTCCCCGACGTGGGGACGACGCGGGTGGTGAGCATGCCCGCCGTGGTGGTCTTGCCGGCGCCGTTGGGCCCGAGCAAGCCGAAGATCTCGCCGGGGGCGACGGTCAGGTCGAGCTCGTCGACGGCCCTGAAGTCGGTGCCCGCATACACCTTGGTCAGGGCCTCGGTGTGGATGACGCCGGCTTCGGCCACGGGGCCGAGGCTACCGGGTCGGTGCGCCAGGGCGGTGGTCTCGGCGCCGAACGCGGATCGGATGTCGGCCCGAGGAGGCTCGTGGACGACGGTAGGCAGTCCTCGTCGTCGTACCACCAGGAATAGCCGCCGACAGAGTAGGGCAAGGTGATGCGCAGCCCGTAGTCGTACGCCATGACGGAGCGCGCCGCGGCGGCGTCGACGGGCGTGGCGGGATTGTCCATGCCGACCTCGCCGAAGCCGAGGAGCGCGTTCGGGTACAGGGTGTGCAGCTGCGCGAAGTACGCCGTCCATGCCGCCACGCCGGGCGGATGCCCTGGCAGTTGTCCTCGTGGTACGACAGCAGGACGTAGGAGAGGCCGGCCCGCACCGTCGGGGACACGAATCGGCGCGTCCGGTGCTCGACAGGGGCGGTCAGATCACGATGATGAGCTGAACGGCGACCACCACCCACGAGATCGCCACGAGCGGGGCCACCCACCGGGCCCGCCGGCTCGATGCCAGGAGCACGAGGCAGCTGAGCACGTAGAGGTCGTCGAGGCCGCGGAACCCGACGTCACCGAGCCAGATGCCCGGTGACAGGCAGACGGTCATCACCCCGTAGGCCGCCCAGGCGATCCGCTCGTGGGCGGGCGCGACGCTGCTGCGCACGCGGCGCGCCGCCGAGGCCACCACGACGCCCAGGACCACGATCTCCGCGAACCACAGCTCCGAGGCGTGGCTCGGGAAGAGGGACGCGTAGTGGTGGACGCCCCGCACCACACCGGCGAACGGCAGCCCGACGTTGTGCCGGCTCGACGCCGTGAGCGGCAGTTGCCCGACGGCCGAGCCGGCGACGGCCTGCCACACCACGAAGGCCGTCAGCGGCACGCCCCACGTCATGGCGCGCACGCGCGGCCGCCCGGTGTCCTCCCGCCCGCGTCGTCGGCTCCACCACTGGGCGAGCTGCACCACGGCGAGGCACGCCACGACGACGAGGGCGGTCTCGCGGGCGAGCACGGCACCGGCCAGGGCGACGGCGGCCACCACCGGTCGCCCCCGCCGCACGGCCAGCAGGCCACCCACCAGCAGCGCCGCCTCGGTGATCTCGGTGAGGTCGCGCGACAGCGTCCAGACGAAGCCGAAGTAGCCGGGGATCAACAGTCCCCACAGGGCGCGCCGACCTCCGTCGCGGGCGAGCATCCCCCCCAGCCACCCGAGCACACCGAGGCCGACCACGTTCACGGTCGCGAGCGACCACGGCACGAGGCCCGCCCGCCCGCCGGCCAGGGCCCAGCCCAGGGCCGGGTAGGTGATCCGCTCGACGCGCGCCGGGGAGTCCAGATGGATGCCGAAGGCGTGCGGGGCGAGGTCGAGGGGCCCCAGGGCGAGGCGGTAGTAGAACTGCCCGTCGTACCCGTTCCCGGCGATCACGGGTACCCGCAGGTGCGTGCCGGCGAACCGGCTCCCGGCCACGACGAATGTGCCGATGTCGCCGTGGCCCACCACCGCGATGCGCAGCGCCGCTACCACCACCGCCGCCGCCACGGCGATCAGGCCCACGACACGCGGGTCGTCGACGAGGTCGCGCCACGGCCTCGTCCACCGTCGGGCCCCTGGCGTCGGGCCCCCCGGATGATCGGGCGTCGTCGTCGGCATCCGAGCCGTTCTCTCCAGGACGGTCACAGCGAGGGCCGTGGGGCCCGCCAGCTCCGCCGCCCGCCGGTTGGCGGTGGCGGCATCGTGCGACCTCGACCTGTGAGAAGGATGTGGATGCACCTCACGACCGTGCCCCCCGGGGAAGCACCGGCGCCCCATCCTGGCAGCCCGGCCCGCCGCCGTGGGGGAGTGTGGCCGGGTGGACGGGCCCGAGGAGCGTGGTGGGCGAGGGTCGTCAGACGCCCGTCATCCCCGGATGTGGGCCGGGGGCGCCGGGCCCCCACGCGGGAGGAGCACCCGCCTACGGGCGCAGCGCGTCGTCCCGCCGGGGGGCGGCGGCGCCGGTCGGCAGGGCGTCACCGGTCTCGAGGAGGGTCTTCAGGCTGGACCGGACCTGGGGCCAGCCGTGGCTGACCATGTTCATGACGGCGCCCCCGGGCTCGAACCCGTCGTCCGGTGCTCGGTGTAGGGGTCGGACAGCCACCGCTCGTCGAGGTCGCCGGCGCTGAAATCCCGGCCGACGAGGGCGTCGTGCGCCGGTGGGCCCGTCTTCTTGCGAAGCCCGACGTGCAGTCCCTGTCGCAGAAGTCAGCGGGCCACGACGGCCGGCTTGCTGAAGGCCGATTCAGCGTTGTTCAGCTGCCGTTCAGCGGACCACCTGCACGATGACCATGCATCATCAAACCCAGCAAGGAGTTGCACATCACGATGAACCTCACACGGAAGCTAGCCATCGGAGTGGGCGGCATGCTCGGCGTCGTGGGCGTGGCGGGCGGAGTCGCATTCGCCCAGTCCTCGCCCTCGTCGGCAGCGTCCACCCCCGCGACGCATGCGCCGGACCTGACCCAGCCGACCGCCTCGGGCGCGGCCACCGAAACGCAGGGAACGGGGGCGGAGACGCCGGGAGTCGAGGAGCCAGGTGACGCCGGCCTCCCCGGCGGCGGACACGCTGACACGGCCGGCCAAAACGTGGACCACCAGTTCGAGGGCGTCGAGTAAAGCCCCTCGTCCTCGGGCCGGAGGAGGGACGCCTACGGGCGTCCCTCCTCCATTTCGTGGGCATGCCCGCCCCCCGCACAGCCCCCTGCCGACGTTCAGCCGACGTTCAGCCGACGTTCAGCCGACGTTCAGCTCGCAGGGGGCACGATGGAGTCCGAGGAAGAGGACGTCCGGTGCGGGTGCTCATTGTCGAAGACGAGACAAAGATCGCGGCGGCGGTGCGCCGCGGCCTGGAAGCCGAGGGCTTCACCGTCGAGGTTGCCCTCACGGGGACCGACGGGCTGTGGATGGCGACGGAGAACTCCTACGACGCCATCGTGCTCGACATCTTGTTGCCGGGGATAAACGGGTACGAGGTGTGCAGGAATATCAGGGAAGCGGGTGACTGGACACCGATCCTGATGCTCACCGCCAAGAGCGGCGACTATGACCAGGCAGAGGCGCTCGACACCGGCGCGGACGACTACCTGACCAAGCCGTTCTCCTTCGTGGTGCTCCTAGCCCGCCTCCGCGCCCTGCTTCGCCGGCGTGGGCACTCGGAACCGGTGGTGTACGCGGCGGGCGACGTCAGGCTCGATCCGGTCACCCACCGCTGTGCGCGCGGGGAGGTCGAAGTGGCGCTCACGGCGCGAGAGTTCTCCGTGCTGGAATTCCTGATGCGACGGGCCGGCGAGATCGTCACGAAGGCGGAGATTCTCGACAACGTGTGGGACTTCGCATTCGATGGCGACCCCAACATCGTCGAAGTCTATATCCGCCACTTGCGTAGAAAGCTCGAGGAGCCGTTCGATCGTGGCCTCATCCAGACGATTCGCGGCGCGGGCTACCGACTCGACCGCAACGGAGGTTGAGCGGGGTGCGCGGATTCGCGTCCGTTCGGGTCCGTATAACCCTGGCTGCGGTCATCGTCGTGGCGCTTGCCCTCGCGGCTGGTGGGGCCTGGGTGGTCAACGCTCACCGCGTCTCGCTGATCGACAACATCGAGACGGCGGCACGACTGCGGGCTCGTGACGTCGCCACGACTGTTGCCGACGGAACCCCGACTTCCCCACTGGCCGTGACGCCGGGCGACGAAAGCGCGGTCCAGGTGGTTGATGTGCGCGGGAATGTGATCGCCGCATCATCGAATATCGAAGGTCAGCCGCGCATCAGCACGCTGCAACCCGGTCCTTCGGGCTTCGCCTCCCGCATGGTCGCCCGTCTGCCCGTCGGGGATTCCTCGTTCCTCGTCGTGGCGCTCCGGGTAGCCACACCGAGCGGCACCTACATCGTGTACGTGGCGGGGAGCCTCAATATCGTGGGCGCCAGCACGAACAGTCTCGCCCGGCTCCTGCTCATTGGGCTGCCGGTCCTGCTGCTATTCGTGGCCGGGACGACCTGGGTGGTGAGCGGCAGGGCGCTCCGGCCGGTGGAAGCGATCCGCCAACAGGTCGAGGTCATCGGGGCCGAAGACCTCCACCAACGTGTCCCGGAGCCGAACAGGGTCGATGAGATTGGTCGTCTGGCGCGCACTATGAACGCCATGCTCGGTCGGCTCGACGATGCGAACGAGCGCCAACGTCGATTCATCGCCGACGCGAGCCACGAGATCCGCAGCCCGCTGACGGGCATACGAGCCCGGCTCGAAGTCGATCTGGCGCATCCTAGCGGTGCTGACTGGCAGGCAACCGAGCAAGATGTGCTGGACGACGCGATCCGGCTGCAGCATCTGGTGGATGACCTGCTCGTCCTCGCCGCGTCGGACGCCTCGTCGTCAGGCGTATCTGCCCGCGAGCCGATCGACCTCGATGAGATCGTGATGACCGAAGCGCGGAGGCTACGCAGCCGCTCATCTCATCGTATCGACACCGCCGGTGTCTCGGGCGCGCAGTTCCTCGGCGATGCCGACGCGTTAACTCGAGCGGTACGGAACCTCCTCGACAATGCCGCGCGGCACGCACAGTCAAAAGTGACCATAACCCTGACCGAGTCCGACACAACGGTTACGCTCATCGTCGCCGATGACGGTCCCGGGATCCCGCCTGATCAACGCCTGCGGATCTTTGAACGGTTTGCTCGCCTTGACGACGGTCGGGCCCGCGATCTCGGTGGCACTGGGCTTGGCCTGGCTATTACCCACGACGTCGTGGTGTCACACGGCGGTCGGATCGACGTCGACAACGCGCCCGGAGCACGTTTCACGGTTTCCTTCCCACTTGCCGTTTGAGCGGTGTGCCACCGAAGTCCTTCGCCAGTATCGGCGCCATGGTGGAGCACCGACCTGCCGGGCCACAGGGAGCCCGTACCGGTGCCCCGACCGGATAGCCCTCGGGGTCGACGCCTCAGCGGGAATTGCTGTCGAGCGCCACGCGCCGGAGTTGGCGGATCGCACCGTCAAGCCTTGTCCTGGCTTGGGCCAGTTCGTCGCCGACGGAGCCTGGGAGTCCCTCGCTGTTCGCACGGATCAGCAATCCAGCTCGATGGATATGGAAGACCACCGCGTCGAGTGGACCGATCATGGCTTGTGGACCTGGTGGATGCATGACCTCGCTGCCTTCGACCACTGGTAGCCGCTCCGTGGAGGCATCCGAATCGTGACGGGCACGGACGGGAGGTGCGTGACTCGCGGCGTCCTCCGATAGTGCCTCAACGTCCGATCCGCCAGGGACCGATCGGTCACCGAGTGTCGGGAACCCTCGGCGAGGGCTGCTCATGGTGCCATCTCGAGCCGGCCGGCATCCCCCCACTCGTCGAGAGTGACGAGTGCACAATGGATGGCACGACTGGCTACGTCGAATTGGACGAATCGCTGACCGGACAGAGCATCGGTTGATGCCTCGGACGCTCGATCGAGGGAGGCCAGCGCCCGTATGAGGTGGGTCGAGACGAGTGCCAGGGAATCTTCGGCTCGGCACCCATCCATTGGTCGCTCCTGCGTTTTGGGGCTCGCTCCACGCTCTTGGTTTGCCATGCACCGAGTGAACGCCACCGATGTGCAGGGACTCCTGGAGACGACGTGAAGAAGGGATGGAGATTCCTATGCAGTGGGCGTCAGATGCGTGGCGGCTTCACCACAGGGAGGTGCATCCGGTGATCGAGCTGTCATGGCCGTCGCGGCCCAGGAGCTTGATGCCGGCGCCTCGGGATCCGACGGACGACTGCCGCGCCCGGCACCGGCATCCCATCGGAGCCGGTGCCGGGCGGGTGCATGGCTGCCCCGGCGAAACGAGACCGCCATCGGGGTGTCCCCCCTCCTCGTAGATGCTGAGCACGGTGGGGGAGGTGGCGAGGAGCTCGATCCCGCCGCACGCCACGAGGGCGGCCAGAAGCTCGAGCAGCAGCGCCGGTCCGTGCATCTGGACCTGCTCGCCCAGCACGGTGGCGCCCATGAAGACCGCGACGACAGGTTCGAGCACTCCCACCAGCGGAAGGGAGTACGCGAGGGGCCCCGCCTGGTACGCGCTCTGCGACAAGACGAGGGCGAGGATCCCCAGCGCGACCACGCCGTAGAGCTGCCAGCTCGTGAAGGCCCGGCCCACGCTTTCACCCAGCAGGTGCGTCGTGGCCTTGGTGAGCACGGCAAGGACACCGAAGGCCATTCCCGCAGCGGCGCCGAGGAGCATTGCCCGCTTCGGACCGCTCGCCTTGGCGCCGAGGCCGGAGGCCAGCACGATGGCGGCTCCGGCCGGCAGCAGAGCCAGGAGCCATGCGAATCGACCCGGGTCGGGGTTCCCGCTCTGGGGCGATGCCACCAGGAGGAAGGTGGCGATTCCGACCAGGACGCAGCCGATCCCGGTCCACTCGCGACGCCCGGCGGGGCGACGGCGTCGCCAGATGGCGAGCGGGATGGCGAAGGCAAGCTCGGTGATGACGATGGGCTGGACGAGCGCGACCGGCCCATAGGCCAACGCCACGAGTTGGAGGCCGTATCCGGCGACGAGCAACCCCACGCCCGCCACCCACTTCGGTCTCCGCAGCAATTCGGTGAGGAGTCTCAACGTGAGCGTCTTGTCCACGGGCATCGACTGTGCGGCCTCCTGCTGAAGGATGGCCGCCAGGGCGAAGCTCATCGCCGCGCCCAGGGCTGCCACCACGGAGGCCCCGACCGTCATCGCCGTCCCTGATCGCTGCGCCGGACGCAAGGCATCACAGCGCACTCTCCCCGAGCTGGCGCCGCCAGCCGACGACGCGACGGGCGAGCTCGATGGCGATGCTCACGACGAGCGCCAGGCCGAGGGCGAGGAGAAAGCCCGCCCAGGGCTTGCCGGCGAAGGCCTTGCCACCGAGCCGGCCGATGAAGAAGGCGTATGTCGCCCAGATCACCCCGGCGGTGGCTGTGGCGGGGACGAACTGCCGTCGCGGGTAGCCGATCGCGCCGCAGGTGAACGTCACGGCGGTGCGGCCGCCGGGGACAAAGCGGCAGACGATGATGAGGCGGGCGCCGAAGCGCTCGAGCGTGCGCTCGGCCCATGCCCTGCGTTCGGCGCCACGGGCACTCGAGAAGAACGTCCGGTTGGCCCACGGGCCGTAGTGCCGCCCGATCAGATAACACAGATTGTCTCCGAGAAACGCTCCGCCTGCGGCGAGGGCGACCAGGACGGCGATTCGCGGATCGATGCTCCCGGCGGTGGCGACACCCAATGCCACGATGGCCGTCTCGCTCGGGAGGACGGGGAAGACGGCGTCGAGGGTGGGGACCAGGAAGGCCACGAGGTACGACAGGGCCGCGTCGACCTGGAGGTCCGAGAGAAGGCCGACCGTCATCACGTCCTGGATGCTCCCGCCGGCACCACCGCCTTGCGCGGTTCGTGCCAGACGCTGATGGCGATCGAGATGCCGATGATCACCACGATGGCGATCAGGCTGGCGAGGATCGGGATGACCACCAACCAGGCCAGCAACATCTTGAGTCCGACGAAGATGAGAAGCGCAGCCACCCCGTACTTGATGTAGGCGAATCGGTGGAGCGCGCCGGCCAGCACGAAATACAGCGCACGAAGACCCAGAACGGCGAAGGCATTCGCAGTGAAGACGACGAAGACGTCTCTCGTGACTCCGAAGATCGCGGGGATGGAGTCCATGGCGAAGACCAGATCGGTGACCTCAATGGCAATCAGCGCCACGAGCAGTGGTGTCGCCATCAGTCTGCCGTCGTGCCGACCGAAGAACCGTGCGCCGACGTACGTGGGAGTCACAGGGAGAACACGGCGGAGACCCTTGATGACGAAATTGCGCTCCGGATCGACAAGAGCGGTGTCACGCACCATGCGTCCTGCCGAGAGGAGCAAGAGGGCGCCCAGGACGTAGAGGGCCCAGCTGAAGTGGTCGAGGAGTGAGGCACCGGCGGTGATGAAGACGCCTCGAAGCACGAGCGCGCCGAAGACTCCGTAGAAGAGGACTCGGCGTTGATGGGTCGGTGACACGCCAAAGGAGCCAAAGAGGAGAGCGAAGACGAAGATGTTGTCGATGCTCAGCGACTTCTCGATGAGGTAGCCGGCAAAGTACTCCGATGCACTGTCCCAACCCCGGGTCGCTCCCAGTACCAGTCCGAACAGGACACCGACGCCGATCCAGCCGGCGCTGACGGCGATCGCATACCGGAGGCTGATCTGGCGGACGCCGCGGTGCACGGCGAAATCGACGGCGAGGAGAGCGGCGATCAACGCACCGGCCGCAAACCAGCACCACAGGGGAACACTCACGGGGTCAGCCGATGTCGGAGCAGCGCGGTGGTCGTGGCGCTGCCCCGCTCGGGAGCGGATGCGGCGCCCCCGCGGTGCCCTGGTCGATGGCGAACGTCGTCGGGCCGAGCGATGCGGTCATGGATTCTCGAGCCCGACCCGCCGTTGCCCCTGGGGCCCCGCGACTGCGTGCGGGGGAATCGGGGCCCCAGGGTTCCGGAAGGGCCCGCTCGAGTGCATCGGGCTGACCAACCGGACATCGGCGGGGGGGAAGGTCTCGGGGAGGATGGCGCCGTCGCCCGTTCGGCGTACGCGAAAGCCAAAGGGGAGAACATCGGTGATCTCGAAGCCCGGGACCCACAAGTCCACCTCGAATCGGGTGCGCACCTCCACGGACGTACCGACGATTGTCGCGAATCCCTGCTCGTTGTCGGCATCCCGACGGCCCATGTCATTCTCCGATGATCATCACGGCGCCTGCGCAGCGGCCGCTCGTTTCGTGTCCCTGCCAGCCCACCATGCTCCGGTCGAGGGGGCGTGTAGGTGATGTGGAGGCTCCATGGACATTGCCGAGGACCGGCCCGCGTGGACTCCACACCAACTCCACGGGAGCGCCATGGCGCCCTCACCTCGACGCGGTCGAATGCGGGGCACCAACCAGGGAGAGTCGGGAACGTGATTCGCAACACGGTGAAGACCGCATTCTTGCTCGGCGCCATCGGCGGCCTCCTGGTCATCTGCGGCGGGCTCGTCGCAGGACGTGCGGGGACCCTGCTCGGCCTGGGATTCGGGCTTGTCGTCGTAAGCGGCTCCTGGTGGTTCTCGGACCGGCTGGCCATCCGCGTCGCCCGGGCGCGCCGCCTGGGTCCCGACGAGGCGCCCGGCCTTCAGGCGATGGTGGTGGAGCTCGCCCGACGGGCGGAACTTCGCGCACCGCGGATGTACCTGTCGTCGTGCCCGCAGCCCAACGCTTTCGCCACCGGGCGCAGCCCCAAGCACGCAGTGGTGGTCGTGACCGAGGGTCTGCTGGCCTTGCTCGAGCCGGCCGAGGTCCGGTCGGTGATCGCCCACGAGCTCGCCCACATCCGCCATCGCGACACGCTGCTCACCTCGGTGGCCGCCGCGCTGGCGACCGGCGTCTCGGCGCTCGCCAACCTGGCTTTGTTCTCGTCATTGCTGGGTGGGCGCAGCCGCGACGACGGCCCAGGGCCGTTCGGCGCCCTGCTCGCAGCGCTGGTGGCGCCCGTCGCAGCGGGACTCCTGCACCTCGCCCTGTCACGCAGTCGCGAGTTCGACGCCGACCGTACCGGGGCCGACATCGCCGGTGGTGGCGAGACGCTGGCCCGGGCCCTCGAGCGCATCAACGGATACGCCCACGTCGTGCCCATGGCCCTGGCGCCCGCGCAGGCCTCGGCGTGGGTGGTGAACCCGCTCGGGCCCGGCGTGGCCTTCGCCCGGCTCTTCTCGACGCACCCGCCGGTGGCCGAGCGCGTGGCCCGCCTCCGCGCACGCGCGGCACACCCGGCCGCCGGTCACGGCCTTCTTGACCGATAATGGCGGCATGAAGGGACGCTGATGGCGACCACGGTGGTGGTCGTCGAGGACGAGAGCAAGTTGCGGGACCTCCTCCGCTCCTATCTCGAGCGTGAAGGCATGGTCGTGCTGTCGACGGGACTCGGAGCCGAGGCCCTTGCCTTCGCCCGCAGGGCGGACCCCGACCTCGTGATCCTCGACCTCGGTCTCCCCGACCTGTCCGGTGAGGACGTCGCCACCGAGCTGCGCACCTTCACCGACGTTCCGATTCTGATCCTGACGGCGAAGGCGTCCGAGAGCGACCGGATCCGAGGTCTGGAACTCGGCGCCGATGACTACATGACCAAGCCGTTCAGCCCGCGCGAGCTCGTGCTGCGCGCGCGGGCCATCGTGCGTCGGGGTCGGACCACGGCCGGGCACGACGACCGATCCTCCTTCGGTGACGGCCAGCTGGTGATCGACGAGGGTCGACGAGAGGTGATGGTTCGCGGCGACACTGTCAAGCTGACCCCTACGGAATGGGGGCTGTTACTCGCCCTGGCCACGACTCCCGGCCGCGTGTACTCACGTCTCGAGTTGATCAACAGGGTGCGCGGCTACGAATTCGAGGGCTACGAGCGGACGGTCGACTCTCACATCAAGAACCTTCGGCGCAAGATCGAGCTGGACCCCCATGCCCCTCTGATCGTTGAGACGGTGCTCGGAGGCGGCTATCGGCTTCGCCTCCCCCGTGATGGCTGAGATCCGCGACCCGGCCTCGACCGTGCAAGGTCGCGCCAACCTGGTTCCCCCGGAGCGGGGGACGGCGGTCGGAGTGCTGTCGCCGATCGGCTGGCGCCTCGCCCGCGTGATCGCACTGGTCTCGCTCATCGCCCTGGGGCTCCTCGCGGGCGTCACCCTGGTGTTCGCCAGTGCCGATGTCTCGACTCTGGCGCGCCAGCAAGAGGACGACCTGGCCCACGCGGTGGCAAGCGCGTTGGCGGTCAGCTACCGCGCCTCGGGGTCGTGGTCGAACGCGGATCTGTCGGCCCCCTTGACACTGGCCACGAGAGCGGGCATCGCAGTACGCGTGACCGATGCCTCGAGCGGTCTGGTCGCGAGCGCCATCCCAGAAGGCTCCCGCCCGGACTCGCGGGGCCGGCCTCGGTCACTGCCGATTCTGGTCGAGGGCCACCGGGTCGGATCCGTGACGGTGCAGGTCGGAGCTACCGGCATCGGTGCGGTCGGCAGCCACCTGCGCGGCACACTGGCCGCGGCAGTGGCCGGGAGCGCGGCGGTCGTCGCCCTGCTGGCGGTGTTCGCCGGCTTCGTCGCCGCCAGGAGGATCACGCGGCCCGTCGTGTCTCTGACCCGAGCGGCGCGGGCCATGGCAGCCGGAGAGCGTGGGACCCGTGTGGGCGACATCGAGGCGCCGGGCGAGCTGGCCGAGCTGTCCAGCGCGTTCGACCACATGGCGGACACCCTGGAACACGAGGACCACCTGCGCCGAGTGCTCGTGGCTGACATCGCGCACGAGCTACGTACGCCCCTTGCGATACTGCAGGCGTCGACCGAGGCGTTGGTGGACGGCGTGTCCGAGCCGAACGTCCAGACGCTCTCGTCGCTGCACGACGAGACGATCCGGCTGTCGCGCATCGTGGAGGACTTGGAGGTCCTGGCCGCCGCGGAAGCGGCGGGTCTCTCGATGGACCATCGGCCTGTCGACCTTGCCCGAGTGGCGGCGGGTGCTGCCGACGCCATGGAGGCTCGCGTGGATTCGGCGGGGCTCGTCCTCGTGCGGTCGCTCGAGCCCGTCGTCATGAGAGGCGACAAGGCGCGCTTGCACCAAGTGGTGACCAACCTTCTCACCAACGCGGTCAAGTTCACCCCGGCGGGCGGCCGCATTTCGCTCACCGTCGAGGCCGCGGACCGTCATGCGCGGCTGGTCGTCGCCGACACGGGCGTCGGCATCCCCTCGGACGAGCTGCCGTATGTCTTTGACCGGTTCTGGCGCGGGCGCGCCGCCCGACAGGTCGAGGGGAGTGGAGTCGGGCTCGCCGTCGTGGTCGAATTGGTGCACGCCCACGGAGGCGAGGTGAGCGTGACGAGCCAGGACGAGCAGGGCGCGCACTTCGTCGTCACCTTCCCCCGCTCGTAGGATCGCTGACCTGGTTCTCCATCGCATGCGCACACGAGCACGACGGTTCCTTCACATCCAGGGCGTTCAATTCGGCAATGACCGACACCTGCCGACAGAAGGAGCCCGACATGGCAGTCAGCCAGTGCCCCCGTTGCGACCTCCGTTTCCCGTCGAGGTCGGAGCTCGAGTGGCATCTCGTCGAAGACCACGACGTGCCGTTGCCGACGCGGCCGTTGCCTGCACGGACTCGCCCCTGATGGCACCGCGCGTGACCGCGACGTGCGCGGCCCGCCGCTCCAGGATCCAGGAGGAGGCCATGGCCCCCCGTGGGGTACGCCGGGCCTTCGAGCGGCGCTCATGTGCCAGGGTGGCCCGGCACATCGCCCGCCGAGGATGTGGTGGCTCGCGCCGGCCGAGGAGGGCGTTCCGAGCGCCAGTGTGACGCGGTTGCGCGGGCGACGGTGGAGCGGGCGACGGGAATCGAACCCGCATAACCAGCTTGGAAGGCTGGGACTCTAGCCATTGAGCTACGCCCGCGAACGGCCCGAGGTTACCCGTGGCGTGCCGCGCGTCGGATCCTGGCCCCACCCGTCACCGCTCCGACCCGCTGATCGCACGGGGCGGGCCGGCGCTGTCGGGGAGGGGGGATTCGAACCCCCGACCTCCTGCTCCCAAAGCAGGTGCGCTGCCAGGCTGCGCTACTCCCCGGGTACCTCCGGGCCCTCCGGATCTCGCCGCCTCAGGCCCGATGCGTTCCCCGGCGCGGCGCCCGCAGCACTCGTACGCCGGGGAACGGAACACGGACAGCGTAGGCGACCCGAGGGTCGGCGAGGTCCGTGGCGCGGCCTCGGCCGCCCTGAGCGCGTGTCCCGCGTCGCCACTGCGTGGGCGGTCCGGTGATGCCGTCGCAGGCACGCCGAGGGGGAGCGGGTGCCTCGACGACCCCGTCCGGAGGTGGGCAGACCGAGCGGATGGACAAGCTCACCCACTCGGAGTCGATCGTGATCGGTCGCTCGCCCGAGGACGTCTCCGACCTGGTCCGCCGCGACCGCGGCCGCTCGTCATGCGATCGGGCGTAGCCTCCGCGCACGACACGAGGAGATGCAGGTGACGACGACAAGCGGGTGGGTGGCGCCGGGCTTCGAAGGCGTGCGCGACACGTTCCAGGCCAACTTCGACGCCGGGACCGAGGTGGGTGCCGCCTTCGCTGCCTATCACCGGGGTGAGAAGGTGGTCGACCTGTGGGGCGGCATCGCCGACCAGACGACGGGCAGGCCCTGGGACGAGGACACCCTCGTGCTCGTGTACTCGACCACGAAGGGCGCCACCGCCATGTGCGCCAACCGGCTCGCCCAGGAAGGGCTGCTCGACGTCGAGGCGCCCGTGGCCTCGTACTGGCCCGAATTCGCCCAGGCCGGGAAGGAACGGGTCACGGTGGCCGACCTCCTGGCGCATCGAGCGGGTCTGGCCTGGGTGGACGGCACGATGTCCTTCGACGACATGCTGCGGTGGGACCCGGTCGTCGAGGCCCTGGAACGGCAGGCCCCGTCATGGCCACCGGGCACCGCCCACGGGTATCACGCCACCACGTACGGCTGGCTGGTCGGCGAGGTCGTACGCCGGGTGACGGGCATGAGCATCGGCACCTACCTGCGCGACGAGATCGCCGGTCCGCTCGACGCCGACGTCTACATCGGCCTCCCCGCTTCCGAGGAGCCGCGCGTGGCACGGCTGGTGTCGTTCGTCGACGGGCTCAAGTCCGGGCTGTCGACCGGCTCCCTGGCCGCCGGGGGCGCCGGCGCGCCCGGGGCCGGGGCCGGGCCGGATCTGGCGCACCTGGCCGAGTTGGCGTCCACGTACTTCGCCGAGGACGGGCCGCTCTTCAAGGCGCTGACTGCTCCCGGCGGGGCGCTCAGCGACGAGGCGATCTGGCACACCCCCCGGCTCCATGCCGCGGAGATCCCCGCCGCCAACGGCATCTGCGACGCCCGCTCGCTCGCCTGTCTCTACGGAGCGTGCGTGAGCGACGTGCAGACTGCATCGGGGAAGCCGTTCCGCATCCTCACCCCCGAGCAGGTCGACCGGGCGGTGCAGCCGCAGACCACCGGGCCCGACACCGTGCTCCTCGGCCTGGACATTCAGTGGGGCCTCGGGTTCAACGTCAACCGCGGGCTCATCGCCGCCGCCGGGCTCGGCGGGGAGAAGGCCTTCGGGCACTTCGGCATGGGCGGGTCCGCCGGGTGGGCCGACCCCGATCAGGAACTGGGCATGGGGTACGTGATGAACCGGATGGACATCGGCACGACGGGCGACACCCGGAGCTTCCGGCTCATGCAGGCTTGCCTCGACGCGGTGCGCCGCTGACTCAGCCGTAGTGGCGCAGCTCGACCAGGTTCCGATCGGGATCGCGGATGTAGAGCGAGGTGCCGTCGCCGGTGGGTGTCGACCGGGGGTACGGCGCAAGGTCCGTGACCCTCGGAGTCGCCGGTGTCGCGTCGTACGGGCACTGCGCCTCGTTCGCTCACCGTCTCGCCCAGGGGACGCAGAGTGAGGCCATCGGACGATGCGTCGAGACCGGAGGGCGTCACCGCCCGGCGACGGATCGGGAGCGGCCTCGTAGCATGGGACCAATGATCGACGGTGAGCTGACAGACGGACTCTGCGTGCTGATGGTCGTGGCCGAGGACATCCGGGACGGCCGGCGGGCCGAGCCGTTCACGCACGAGGAGATCTCGCGTCTCTGCAGTGAGCTGGGGCGTGCCATCGCGCTCTTGTCGGGGGAGGACCGGGAGTGAGCGTCCCCACCGACTGTCCGTAGGGGACCCGGGGCGGCTCCCCGAGGCGTCGAGGGCCGACAGGCGATCCCGGGCCGCGCCCACGCTGGTCCTTGTGCCTCCCCACCTGCTTCGATGCACGGGCGGACGTAAGATGACCGCGCTCGGTGGTGGGAAGGAGGGCGGGCGGGGTGTCGACGGAGCGGACCGGGACGGGGCGGCGTGCCCCGCGTCCCCGGGTGCAGCCCGGGCCCCGCGCCCGGTTTCGGGCACGGCTGGCGATCGGTGGGGCGATCCTGGCGACGGCCACGGCGCTGTCGGTCGCCGGTCCCTTCGCCGTGCGCCCGGCCGTGGCGTCGCCGGCGGTCCCGACCGTGACCCACGTGAGCCCGGGCTCCGGGCTCGCGGGTGGGGGAACGGCGGTGACGATCACCGGCACGGGATTCGCCATCGGGTCTTCGGTGGTGCTGTTCGGCCCCGGCGCGGCCATGTCGGTGTCGTGCACATCGACCACGTCCTGCACCGCCGCGTCGCCCCCCGGACTGGGTGTGGCCGACGTCACCGTCACCACGTCGGGGGGCACGTCGACGACGTCGGCCTCCGACCGCTTCACCTACACGGGTGCGCCGCCGCCCCGGGTCACCGCCATCAGCCCGCGGTCGGGGGCGGCCGGGACCACGGTGACGGTCTCCGGCACCGAACTCACCGGAGCGAGCGCCGTCACCTTCGGGCCCGGGAACCCGGGCACGAACGTCACCGTGGTGAACGCCACCACCGTGACCGCCGTCGCGCCGGACGGGTCGGGGACCGTCGACGTCCAGGTGACCACGCCGGGCGGCACCAGCATGGTGCAGACCCTCGACTGGTTCACGTACTCCGACACGCTCGTGCTCAACCCCACCAACGTCATCGTCCCGGCCGACGGGTCGATGCAGGGCGGTGTCACAGCCACGCTCACCTCGGGGGGCCTGCCGGCCACCGGCGTCACGGTGACCGCCACCGAGTCCTCGGGCAGCCTGGGCACCCACGACCTCACCTCGTGCACGACCGACGGCAACGGCCGCTGCATCCTCCTGACCGCGGCCGACAGCACCCAGGAGAGCGCGACCGTCACCGCCGGCGCGTCGGGCTTCCCCGACGGTACGGCCACCGTCGTCTACCGCAACCCCGGGCCCGCACCCACCGGCCTCGTCATGTCGGTCACCGACGGCAACGGCGCGGCCGCATCCGTGGCCGGCGCCGACGTGTACTCCGACGGAGGCCACTACTTCGTCGAGGAGTCGAGCGGCCACCCCGGCCAGGACGAGGACACGGCCGCCCAGGCCGTGGTCGGCGCCACCATGGTGAACGGCTCCGGGGCGCTGTCGTCGGGGACCGAGCCCTATGCGCTCGCGTGGTCGGTGAAGAACACCGGGCCGACCACGCTGTACATCGCGGCCATCGCCAACGTGGCCGAGATGCCGTACACCAACGTCATCTGCACCCTCGCCACCCAGTCCGACCCCGACGGCTCCCTGCGCTGCACGCCGAGCAGCTACGACCTCGACTACAACCAGCACTTCGCCAACCCCGCCGACCCGGGCCCGTCCGGCCTGGGGGTCAACAACGACACCATGGGACCCCAGGGCGGTGGTGTCCGTACCGTGGCGTCGGGCGCCACCGCCACCTTCACCACCTACATGGTGGGCGCCAACAACGACGCCAAGGTGGTACTCGACTCCCCCGACGGGCAGTCGGCGTCGGCCACCGTCAGCACCCAGCTGGCGCACGACCCGGCGGGATCGCCGGTCGCCGGGTCGACGTTCGGGAGCACGGTGACGAGCGAGCTGCGCTGGGCCGCGCCCGCTCCGGGGCCGTCGGTGGCCGGCACCGTGGTCGCCGCGGACGGCGCCGAGGCGGCCGAGCCCGACTCGGTCCACGACTGGGTGGTGGCCGACGCGTCGGGCACGCCGACGCTCGTCCAGTTCGGCCAGGACGCCAACCAGCAGTACACGGTCAACGGGGTCCCGGTCTCCGAGGATGTCTTCGAAGCCGACCTGGCGTCGGCGAGCTCGCCCACGCTCACGGTCACCGGCTACGGCGCCCCGGGACAGGTGAACGCCCTGACCGGGGGCGGACTCCCCAGCCCGCCGACCGTCACGGGGGTGTCGCCGGCCAGCGGCGCGGCGGCGGGGGGCACGGTCGTGACCGTCCGGGGCACCAGCCTCACCGGGGCCACCGCCGTGCGCTTCGGGCCGACGGCTGCCCCCTCGTTCCACGTGGTCGACGCCACCACCGTCACCGCCACCTCGCCGGCGGGCGCAGGCTCGGTGGACGTCACCGTCACCACGCCGGTGGCGACGAGCGCCACGTCGGCGGCCGACCGGTTCGTCTACATTCCCGTCGTCCCCGTCGTCCCCGTCGGCACCCCCGACGGGGCGGGCTACTGGCTGGTGGCCTCCGACGGCGGCGTGTTCTCCTTCGGCGACGCCGCCTTCCACGGCTCCACGGGGGCGATCACCCTCAACAAGCCCATCGTCGGCCTGGCGCCCACCCCCTGATCGCCACAGGCGTCGCGGGCTACGGTCCGGGCAGCGCGAGGAAGCAGCGCGAGGGAGGGGTCACCGCCGTGAAGGCAGCCGTCTACGACCGAACGGGGGGGCCCGAGGTCCTGCGCTACGCCGACGTGCCGGACCCGGTGGCGGGGCCCGGCGACGTCCTGGTGGGCGTCGAGGCCGTCAGCATCGAGGGTGGCGACACCCTCAGCCGCGCCGGCGGGGAGATGGGCACGGCGCCGCACATCGTCGGCTACCAGTGCGCGGGAACGGTGGTGGCGGTCGGGAGCGAGGTGGGCGGGTTCGCCGTGGGCGACCGGGTGGTGACCGTCGGGCTCGACGGGTCGCACGCCGAGCTTCGGGCCGTGCCCACGCCGTTCTGTTGGGCCGTGCCGGACGGCCTGTCGACCGAGGAGGCCGCCTGCGTCCCCGTGCCGTTCGGCACCGCCGACGACTGCCTGTTCGAGTTCGGCCGCCTCCAGGCGGGGGAGACCGCGCTCGTCCACGCGGGGGCGAGCGGCGTGGGGATCGCCGCGGTCCAGCTGGCGGCACGCGCCGGCGCCCGGGTGCTCGCCACGGCCTCGAGCGACGACAAGCTCGCCCGCCTCGCTGCGCTCGGCCTCGACGACGGGATCAACTACGCGGCCACGGACTTCGTGGCCGAGGTGCGCCGGCTCACCGACGGGCGCGGCGCGGACGTGATCGTGGACTCGGTGGGCGGCACCACCCTGCAGGGCAGCCTGCGCGCCCTCGCCTACCGGGGCCGCTGCGTCACGGTGGGGGACGCCGGGCGCGACGCCCTGGAGCAGCTCGACGTGTCGACCCTGCGCCCCAACAACCAGAGCCTCACCGGCTACTTCCTCGGCGCCGAGCTGTTCCTGAGCCCGCGTCCCCACGCCGTGATCGCCGGGCACCTGGCGGACGTCGCCGCCGGCCGCCTCAGTGTCGTCATCGACCGCCGCTTCGCCCTGTCGGAGGCCGCGGCCGCCCACGCCTACATCGAGAGCCGGCAGGCCTTCGGCCGCGTCCTCCTCGTCCCCTGACAGTGACGTGGGCGCCGCGGGCGTCACGTCTCCGGGGTCACCCGGAGCACGGCGGCCCCGGTGACGCGGTCCCCGGCGAGGTCGGCCAGGGCGCGGTCGGCCTCCTGCAGTGGATAGGTGGTCGTCGTCGCCATTACGCCGAGACGCGACGCCAGGCGGAGGAACTCTTCCCCGTCGCGTCGTGTGTTGGCCGTGACGCTGCGCACCTGCCGCTCGTAGAAGAGGTGGTCCTGATAGTGCAACGGCGGCACGTCGCTCAGATGGATCCCGGCGATGACGAGCACCCCGCCACGGTCGAGGGCCGCCAGGGCCCTGGGCACGATCTCGCCCGCCGGGGCGAACACGATGGCGGCGTCGAGGGGGACCGGCGCTGCGGCGTCGGCCCGGCCCACCGAGGACACCCCGAGCTCGGCCGCCAGGCGCCGGGCGTCCGCGGACCGGGTCATGACGTGGACCTCGGCGCCCTGGCGCATGGCCACCTGGGCGGTCAGGTGCGCCGATCCTCCGAACCCGTAGAGGCCCAGGCGCCCACCCGGGGGCAGTTCGGTGCGGCGCAGGGCGCGGTAGCCGATGATGCCGGCGCACAGCAGCGGGGCGGCCTGCTCGTCGGCCAGGGCGTCGGGGAGCCGGTAGGCGTAGCGCTCGTCGACGACGGCCGCTTCGCCGTAGCCGCCGTCGTGGTCCCAGCCCGTGAAGGTGGCCTCGGGGCACAAATTCTCGTCCCCGCGTCGGCAGAACCGGCAGCGGCCGCAGGTGGTGGCCAGCCAGGCGACGCCGATGCGGTCCCCGGGCTCGAAGCGCGTGGCGCCGGCGCCCACGGCGTCCACGACACCGACGACCTCGTGGCCCGGCACGACGGCGGGGCGGTGGACCGGGAGGTCGCCCTCGACCACGTGCAGGTCCGTGCGGCACACGCCGCATACCGAGACGCGCACGCGCACCTGGCCCGGGCCGGGCACCGGTCGGGCCCGCTCGGCCAGGCGGAGCGGGTGTCCCGCCACGGGTCCGGGCGAGACGACCTCCCAGGCGCGCACGGCCCATGGTCGCGCACCGCCGACGCCCGGCGCCGTTCGGGGCACGCGGTCACCGGGCGCGTTCCCGCGCGGGGCCCCCGCACCGACCCGGCCGCAAAGAGGGACCTTCGACCCTTGGTCCGGGCACGCCGGGGGAGCGATGGTGGGATCATGACCAATGAGCGCGGGGCGGCGCCGGTTCCGGCGGGCGGGCTCGTGCCCCCGCGGCGGGTCGACACCGGTCGAGCGTCCCCGGGGACATGGGGAGCGGGCGGGGGCGGCGGCGTCCTGGAGGAGATCGGCGAGGAGGACTGCCTGGCCCTCCTGGGCGGTGAGCGCGTCGGCCGTCTGGTGGTCTCGGGCCGGCCGCCCCACGTCTTCCCGGTGAACTTCGTGCTCGACGGCCGTGCCGTCGTGATGCGCACGGCGGCCGGGACCAAGCTCGACGCCGTGCGGCGCGACGCCGAGGTGTGCTTCGAGGTGGACAACATCGACCGCGTCGCCGAGTCGGGGTGGAGCGTGGTCGTGACCGGCCACGTCCGCGAGGAGATCCACATCCACGACGGATCGCCCCAGCCGAGGCCCGAGCCGTGGTCCGCCGGTGTGCGCGCCTACTGGCTGCGCCTGACGCCCACGGCCATGACGGGGCGCCGCGTGCGGCCCGGGCCCCGCCGGTCGGCGCCGCCGGCGACCGCCGGGCACCCCGGCCGCTAAGGGGCGGGGACCAGGGCGCGGACCTGCCGGGCGATCTCGAGGTCCTCGCGGGCGCGCACGACCAGCACGGCCGGCTCGACGCCGTCCGGGGACACCACGCGGTCGGGGGACACCACGCGGTCGGGCTCCGACGCCTCGTTGCGCGCCGGGTCGAGCACGATCCCGAGGAACCCGAGCCCCCCGGCGGCATCGCGCCGCAGTCGTGGCGAGCCCTCGCCCGCGCCGCCCGTGAAGACCACGCCGTCCAGCGCACCCATGGCCGCCACCATGGCGGCGATGCCGGCGCGCAGCCGGTGGACGTACACGCCGACGGCCAGCCGCGCCCGGTCGTCGCCCCGGTCGGCGGCCTCGAACACCGCCCGCAGGTCGGCGGAGGTGCCCGACAGGCCGAGCAGGCCCGAGCGGCGGTCCAGGACGTCCTCGATCTCGTCGACCCCGGCGTGCTCGTGGCGCAACAGCCACACGAGCACGCCGGGGTCGACGCTCCCCGAGCGCGTCGCCATCACGAGCCCGTCGAGGGGGGAGAATCCCATGGTGGTGTCGACCGACCGCCCGCCGTCCACCGCCGCCAGCGACGCCCCCGCGCCCAGGTGGGCGGTGACGAGCCGCAGGGAGCGGGCAGGGCGGCCCAGCAGCTCGGCGGCCCGCCGGGCGGCCCAGGCGTGGCTGAGGCCATGGAACCCGAATCGCCGGAGCCCGAGACGTCGCCAGGCGGCGGGCAGCGCGTACGTCGAGGCCTCGTCGGGCATCGTGGCGTGGAAGGCGGTGTCGAAGCACGCCACCTGGGGGAGGCCGGGCCGAAGCGCCTGGAGCCTGCGGATCGCCGCCAGGGCCGGCGGGTTGTGGAGCGGGGCCAGCGTGGCCAGGCCCGCCAGCCGATCCTCGAGGGCGGGCCCGAGCACGACGGCCTGGCGGAACTCGAGCCCGCCGTGCACCACGCGGTGCCCGGCGGCGGCCACGGCCGGCACGTCCCGGAGTGCCTCCTCCACCACGTCGGCGATGTCCCCCGGGTCCGGCAGGGGGAGGGCGCGTTCCATGACCGGGACGTCGTCGGGGCCGAGCACGCTCAGCTTGAGGCTGCTCGACCCCGCATTGACCACGAGCACTCGCACGTCCCCACCATGCCAAGGAGGAACCCACCATGCACGACGCGGCCGACGCCCCGTCCCGTTCGCCGGAGGAGCCCGTCGCCGTGCGGGGCACCGGCGGTGACACCGCGCCCGAGGACCTCTCGGGGTTGGACGCCTACTGGCGCGCCGCCAACTACCTGTCGGTCGGCCAGATCTACCTCCTCGACAACCCCCTCCTGCGCGAGCCGTTGCGTGTCGAGCACATCAAGCCCCGACTCCTCGGCCACTGGGGGACGAGCCCGGGCCTGAACTTCGTCTACGCGCACCTCAACCGCGTCATCACCCGGCGCGACGCCAGCGTCCTGTACGTGTGCGGCCCGGGACACGGTGGGCCGGCCATGGTGGCCAACGCCTGGTTGGAGGGGACCTACAGCGAGCTGTACTCCCACGTCTCGACGGACGCCACCGGGATGGCCCGGCTCTTCCGGCAGTTCTCGTTCCCCGGCGGCATCCCCAGCCACGCCGCACCGGATACCCCCGGCTCGATCAACGAGGGCGGCGAGCTCGGCTACAGCCTGGCGCACGCCTACGGCGCGGCATTCGACAACCCCGACCTCGTCGTGGCCTGCGTCGTCGGTGACGGCGAGGCCGAGACCGGTGCGCTCGCCACCAGCTGGCACGCCAACAAGTTCCTCGACCCGCAGCGTGACGGCGCCGTGCTCCCCGTCCTGCACCTGAACGGGTACAAGATCGCCAACCCCACGGTGCTGGCCAGGATCCCCGAGCACGAGCTGACATCGCTCCTCGCCGGCTACGGCTACCGGCCCTGGATCGTCGACGGGGGCTTCGACGGCGAGGACCCGATGCTCGTGCACCAGCGGATGGCGGTCGCCCTCGACGCCGCCTTCGACGAGATCGCACGCATCTGGGCGCAGGCCCGATCGGGCGGTGACCGCCGGCGGCCGGCGTGGCCCATGGTGGTCCTGCGCACCCCGAAGGGCTGGACGGGCCCGCGTTTCGTCGACGGCGTCGCCGTGGAGGGTACGGCCCGCTCGCACCAGGTCCCCCTCGACGAGGTCCGGAGCAACCCCGCGCACCTCGCCCAGCTCGAGCAGTGGATGCGCAGCTACGGCCCCGACGAGCTGTTCGACGAGCACGGCCGGCCCACCCCCGTCGTCACGGGCGTGGCCCCGGTGGGTGAGCGCCGCATGAGCGCCGTCCCGGTCGCCAACGGGGGCGTGCTGCTCGAAGACCTCGAGCTCCCGGACTGGTCGGCCTACGCCGTGGAGGTCGACACGCCGGGCCCGGCCCTCCACGGCGCCACGTGGGTGCTCGGCGAGTACCTGCGCGACGTGATCAGGGCCAACCCGTCGACCTTCCGGCTCTTCGGCCCCGACGAGACGGCGTCGAACCGCCTGCAGGCCGTGTTCGAGGCCACCGACCGGGCGTGGATGGGCCGGGTCGTCGACGGCGACGACCACCTGGCCCCCGGGGGGCGCGTCCTCGAGGTCCTGTCCGAGCACCTCTGCCAGGGCTGGCTCGAGGGATACCTGCTGTCCGGGCGCCACGGCCTGTTCAACTGCTACGAGGCCTTCATCCACATCGTGGACTCCATGTTCAACCAGCATGCCAAGTGGCTGGAGTCGGCCCGTCACATCCCGTGGCGGCGGTCGGTGGCCTCGCTCAACTACCTGCTGTCGAGCCACGTCTGGCGCCAGGACCACAACGGCTTCTCGCACCAGGACCCGGGGTTCCTCGACGTGGTCGTGAACAAGCAGGCGTCGGTCATCCGCGTCTATCTCCCCCCGGACGCCAATTGCCTGCTGTCGGTGGCGGACCACTGCCTGCGCAGCCGCGACTACGTCAACGTCATCGTGGCGGGCAAGCACCCCGAGCACGACTGGCTGTCGGCCGACGCCGCCATGATCCACTGCACGCGCGGGGCGGGCGTCTGGGAGTTCGCGTCGAACGACGCCGGGTCGATGCCCGACGTCGTGATGGCCTGCTGCGGGGACGTGCCCACGCTCGAGACCCTGGCGGCCGTCGACCTGCTGCGCCGGCACCTGCCCGACCTGAAGGTGCGGGTCGTGAACGTGGTCGACCTCATGCGGCTGCAGCCCGAGTCGGAGCACCCGCACGGCCTGACCGACCGGGAGTTCGACACGATGTTCACGACCGACCGACCGGTCGTGTTCGCCTTCCACGGGTACCCGTTCCTGATCCACCGGCTGACGTACCGCCGCGCCAACCACGACAACATCCACGTGCGCGGCTACAAGGAGCACGGTACGACCACGACGCCGTTCGACATGGTCATGCTGAACGACCTCGACCGCTTCCATCTGGTCATCGACGTCCTCGACCGGGTGCCCGGCCTCGAGGTGCGGACCGCTGCACTGCGCCAGCAGATGGTCGACGCCCGGTTCGAGGCTCGTCGCTACACCCGTGAGCACGGCGAGGACCCGGCGGACATCGCGCAGTGGCGCTGGCCGGGTTGACACGCCCGGGTGCGGGCGGCGACTACGTTCGCGCCGTGCCGGTGCGGGTCGCGGTGTGGGATCTCGGAAGCAGTTCCTTTCACCTGTTGGTGTGCGAGGCGGGGCCCGGGCGCACGCTGACCCCGGTCCTGCACCGCCGGGCCCTGCTCAACCTGGGGTTGAGCGTGGGCGCGCGCGGGAGCATTCCCCGCGACCGGGTGGCGGCCTCGGTGGCGGCCGCCAAGCGCCTGCGGGCCGGGCTCGCGGAGGCGCGCGCCGAGGTGGTCGTGGCCCTGGCGACCGCCGCCCTGCGCGACGCCGCCAACGGCACCGAGGTCGTCGAACGCCTGGAGCGGGTGGTCGGGACCAAGGTGCGCGTGCTCGACGGCGAGGAGGAGGCCCGCCTGTGCTTCATCGGCCAGCGTGCCGGGGTGTGGATGGGCCCGGGCCCGACGCTCGGGCTCGACCTCGGTGGCGGGAGCCTCGAGGCGGCCGTGGGCGACGCCCACCGGGTGCCGGTGGCCACCAGTGCGGCGGTGGGCCCGGCGCGTCTGCGCGGCGAGCTCGGCACGGGCGACCCGATGTCGGAGGCCGACCGCCACGCGGTGCGGGACCGCACTGCGCAGGCCCTGGTCCCCATCGCCATGGCCATCGGGGGCTACCGGGGCGTGGCCGGGCGCACCGTGGTGAGCGGCGGCACGGTACGGGCACTCGCCCGTCTGGTGGCGGCGCGGGCCCGGCGCCGGCCCTCGGCGGGCCCCGGTGAGGTCAACCAGGTGGAGCTGCCTGCCGACCAGGTCCGCGAGCTCGCCGGCCTCCTGGCCGGCCTCGACCTGCGCGCCCGCCTGGCGCTGCCCGGCATGCAACCACGTCGGGCGGACCTGCTGCCGGTGGGCGCGACCGTCCTGGCAACCGTGGCCACCGAGCTGGGGGTCGGGCGCTTCGTGGTGAGCGAGTGGGGACTGCGGGAAGGGGCGCTGCTCGACGCCCTCGACCGCCGCTGAGCTGCTACTTCTTGCCCAGGATCCTGTTCATCTTGGTCCCGCAGGTCGGGCAGCTGCCCTGGGCGGCACGCCGACCGTTGGCGAGCTCGACTTCGGTGCCCTCGAACTGCCGCTTCTCACGGCACTTCACGCAATAGCCCTCGTACGACGCCACGTTTCGGCCTCCTCGCTGTGCGCCCCGCCAGGGGTCGGGTCGAAGCTATCGCCGGGCCCCCCACCACACGCGGATGGTGGCGCCTCCCGGGCCGCGAGGACGGCCGGGGCGATCGGGGACACCCCGGCGTCAGGAGGAGCGGGGTGCCGGAGCGGCCGGGGTGTCAGGCGGGAGCCGGGCCGGGGCGGGTCCCGGCCTCTTGCCGGGCGTCGTCGGGCCGCGGGCCCGGGGGCTCCGCCATGAAGACGCGGAAGTTGTTGCCACCCGTTCCCTTCGACTGGTACATGGCGGCGTCGGCGCTCGACAGCAGCTCGTCGTAGGTCCCGCCGTGGAGGGGGGCGAGCGCGATGCCGATCGACGCCGTCGTGTGCACGTCGCGGCCCGAAACGACATAGGGCTGGCCGAGGGCGTGGAGGGCCCGGCCGGCGAGCTCCGACACCGCCTCGAGGTCCCCCACGTCCGGCAGGAGCACGGCGAACTCGTCGCCGCCGAGGCGGGCCACGGTGTCCTGGCGGCGCACGGTCTCGCACAGGCGGCGCCCCGCCTGCTGGATGAGCTCGTCGCCCGAGGCGTGGCCCAGGGCGTCGTTGACGTGCTTCAAGCGGTCGAGGTCGACGAAGAAGATGCAGACGGACTCGCCGGTGCGCGTGGCGCGCAACAGCGCCTGGCGCGCCCGGTCGGCGAGCAGCCGCCGGTTCGGCAGGCCGGTGAGGGCGTCGTGCCATGCCATGTGCCTGATCTGCTCCAGCAGCCGAGCGTTCTGGAGGGCGGTCACGGCGTGGTCGGCGAGGCCCCGCAGCCGCTCGTGCAGCCCCCGGTCGGTGCGCAGCATGTCGTCCATGCGGTGCTCGAAGTCGGCGGCGACGAACCCCAGGAACTCGTCGCCCGAGAACAGGGGGGCGATCACCGCCGTGGCGGTGTCGGAGCCCGCCAGCACCGATTGCACGAACGGGTCGTCGGTGGCGCGGTCCACGATGACGATCTCCCGCCGATGCAGGAGCCGCTCGACCAGTGGTGTGGCCGACCGGTGGATCGTGAGTGTCTCGTCGGCGGCCCCGGCGCCGGCTCCGGCCCCTCCCGCCGGCCCGGCGCCGGGGGTGTCGTCCGGCGCGGTCGCGCCGGCGTCGTCGGGCACGACGGGGGCCCACCCGGGAGCGGGGTGCCGTACGGTGAGGGTCTCGGTGTCGGGGTCCCACAGCATCACCGTGGCGCGCTCGCAACCCGCGACGGTGGGGACGGTGGCGAGCAGCGTGGCCACCACCTCGTCGACGGTGTCGGCGCCCGAGAGCGCCCGCGAGAAGTCGAGCAGGGCACTCGCCGTGGCGTTCGAGCGCCGGGCCTCGTCGAGGGCGGTGACGACGTCGAGCGCGGTGGCGGCGTAGTCCCCGTAGACGGCGAGGATCTGCTGCTCCTGCGTGAAGAACCGCATGCCCTCCGGATAGACCGCGGCGAGGCGGCCGTAGTGTCGACGCGACGACGCGATGTCGACGATCAGGCGCGATCCGCCGAGGTCGTCGGGCCGGTCAGCGAGCAGCTCGTGGGCGAGCAGGTTGGCCTCGTCCTCGGAGAATCCGTGATGGTGCAGCTGGTAGGTGGCGTCCGACGACGTCTGCACCACGAGGAGGTACCGGGGAGCGTTGACGGCGTGCGCCGCCCGGGCCGTGATGCGGGCGAGGACCCCTTCGATGTCCTCGGCGGCGAGGAGGTCGGCCGCCGTGGAGTACACGCCCTCGAGGCGCTTGGTGAGCTGCCGCACCTGGCCCTCCAGGGCGGCGATGCGCTCGTGCTCGTCGAGCTCGATCTGCGAGCGCGCCTCCACCACGGTCCTGTCGCTCCAGGCCGCGGTGTACAGGCTGGTGCGCCCGTCGACGAAGGAGGACCACTGCCCCGCTTCCCAGGCCACGCTGTAGAGGCAGAAGCGCCCTCCCCGAGCCTGGCACTCCGACTCGCCCACGACGGCGGGGACGAGGCCGAACAGGGCGGGGACCTGTGACAGGAGGCCCTTCGTGAATGCGCAGATCTGGGGGTGGCGTGCGAAGCCCGGTCGGGTGATGGCGCGCACCACGGCGTGGGCGTCGCCGACCTCGAGGGGCTCCACGGTCGAGACGGTCGAGAACTTGGCGGCGGCGGCGGCCACGTTGCGCAACAGCTCGCCGGGTGAGCCCAGGGAGCGCAACAGGTCGGCGACCTCGGTGCCATCGTGCTGGCGGAGCATCTCCTCGCCGACATGGCGGCCGATGTCGGGGTCGCCGGTGACCACGGCGGCGGCGTCGAGCAGTGCCACCGCCTCGTCGTGCGAGCTCCAGCTGGTGGGGTCCTCGAGCACCGCCGCCGGCCGGGTCTCGCCTCCGAGCTCGAGCATGCGGGCCACGCCCTCGTCCCCGACGCGCCCGCGCACGTAGCGCACCACGACGCTCGTCAGCGCGCCCGAGACATCCTGGCGGGCGGCCCCGAGCCCGGGCCCTCCCGACGTTCCCACCGTCATCGGTGCCCACCCCTTCGACGGTGGTGCCTGGCCACGCCCGGAATGGTAATTGCGCGCCGGGACGGGCGCGCCGGCGACGTCGCCCGCCGGGACGGGCGCGCCGGCGACGTCGCGCGCCGGGACGGGCGCGCCGGCGACGTCGCGCGCCGGGCGCGTGCCGCGGGCTGCAGCCCGCCGCCGGGCGCGGCCGGTGTCGCCCGAACGGCCGCCAGGGCGGGGGACGGGAATGGGGAAGGGGATGGGAAGGTCCTCGTGAGGGGAATTGTCGGTCCCGTGGGGCCGGGCCTTGAACCGCCGGGCACCGCCGCCCCTAGCCTGGGGGCCCCGGGGCCGGCGGGGGTTGGGTCGGTGGCCGGCGCGGCGAAGGGGGCCAGATGCCAACGCGAGCAGTCGAGCCGGTCGTGGCGATCCTCGACGAGGAGTGGCACGCCATCTCCGCTCTGGCGCAGGAGCTCGCCGACGTCGAGTGGGACCTGCCGTCGGAGTGCCCCGGCTGGAGCGTGCGCGACGTCCTGGCGCACATGATCGGGACCGAGCGCTGGCTGCTCGGCGAGCCCGAGCCCGACCCGCTGCCCGACGTACCCGACTTCGTGCGCAACGACCTCGGCGCCAGCAACGAGGCATGGGTGGCGCAGTGCCGGCCGCTCCCGGCCGGTGCGGTCGCCGACGAGTTCAGGGCGGTCACGGCGCGGCGGCTCGACGAGATGCGCTCGTGGCCCGAGGAGCGCTTCGCGGCTGTGGGTCCGAGCCCGGTGGGGCCGGTCCCGTACCGCGAGTTCATGCGCGTGCGCGCCATGGACTGCTGGGTGCACGAGCAGGACATGCGCGTGGCCACCGGGCGGCCCGGCCACTGCACCGGGCCCGTCGCGCAGCTGGCGCTCGGCCGGCTGGCGTCGGGCATGCCCTTCGTCGTCGGCAAGCAGGCGGCCGCGCCCGAGGGCTCGTGCGTGCGCTTCGAGTTGCGCGGGCCGGTGCTCGGGCGCCTGGACGTGGCCGTGCGCGGAGGCCGGGCGAGCATCGTCACCGCCGGCGACGACGAGACGGGCGCCGTGCTCGAGCTCGACGACGAGGTGTTCTGGCGCCTGGCGTGCGGCCGGGTCACGGGCGCCGCGGCCCGTGACGCCGGCCTGGTCGTCGTCCACGGTGACGCCGATCTGGCGCGGCGGGTGCTCGACGCCATGGCGTTCATGGTCTGAGCATGACCCGGGCGACGCCCCACCGGTCCGCCGCCGCACAGCTCCGCCCTGGGCGGCTCGGCCCGACGGTCACCGTCCGTGGTGCGCCCGAGAGGCGACGGTCCGTGGTGCGCCCATGAGGCGACGGTCGGTCGCGCCGAGGCTTGTAGACTCTGCCTTCCTTATGCGTGCCACCGCCGTGCCGGTCGAGGGCAACCGGGTCCGTCTCTCGGTCGAAGTCGACGAGTCCGAGGTCGACGAGGCCCTCGACGCAACGGTCCGCCGCCTCGCCCGGCAGGTGCGCGTCCCCGGCTTCCGCCCGGGCAAGGTGCCCCGGCCCGTCCTCGAGGCGCGCTTCGGTGGCGCGGCCGCCCTGCGTGCACAGGCGCTCAACGACGCGTTGCCCGACATGTACGCCCGGGCTGTCGTGGACACCGAGCTCGACCCCATCGCCGCACCGGAGATCGACATCACCTCGGGGGAGGACGACGGCCCGGTGACCTTCGACGCCGTGGTCGAGATCCGGCCCGTCGTGTCGATCGCCGGCTACGCCGGGCTCCAGGTGACGCTCCCGGGCGTGGAGGCGACGGACGAGGAAGTCGACGCCCAGCTCGACCGGTTACGCGAGCAGGGTGGCGAACTGACCGCCGTGGGCCGGGCGGCCAGGGACGGTGACTACGTCTCCATCGACCTCACCGGCATACGCCCGCGCGGCGAGGACCTGCACGTCGAGGACTACCTCTACGAGGTGGGGAGCGGCGCCGACATCGTGGGCCTCGACGACCAGCTCCGCGGGACCAAGCCCGGGGACATCCTGCAGTTCGCGGCGCCGGTGCGCGCCGAGGACGGCTCGCAGGACGAGGCTCAGATCCGCGTGCTGGTGAAGGACGTCAAGGAGAAGGTGCTCCCCCGGGCGACCGACGAGTGGGCGTCGGAGGCGTCGGAGTTCGACACGCTGGAGGCGCTGCGCGACGACCTGCGGTCGAGGCTGAGCCAGATCAAGGTGGTGCAGGCCCAGCTCGCCCTGCGGGAGCGCACCCTCGACGCGTTGGTCGGCCTGGTGGCCGACGACCCGCCCGCGTCCCTCGTCGAGGAGGAGGTCCGCGAACGCCTCCACGACCTCGGCCACCGGCTGGAGGCCCGCCGCCTGAGCGTCGAGCAGTTCCTGCAGGCCTCGGGCCGGGACGAGGCCGACCTGCTCTCGGAGATCCGTGCCGACGCGGCCCGGGCGGTGCGTCTCGATCTCGCGCTGCGCGCCCTGGTCGACGCCGAGAACATCCAGGTCACCGACGACGAGCTCGAGGAAGCGGTGGAGGAGATGGCCCATCAGGCGGGCACCACGGCCGCAGATCTCCACCGCCGACTCGACCGCGCAGGCAGGCTCCCCGCGGTACGCTCGGACAGGAGGAAGGCGAAGGCACTCACCTGGCTCCTCGACCACGTCGACCTGGTCGACGAGGACGGGAAGCCTGTCGCCAGGGACGTCTTGCGGGCGGACGTCGGAGCACAACTGACCGGTGGCGCCGATCCCGTCGGCGGCGGAGAGGGCACCGCCGAGGCGGACGGGCCCGGCGAGCAAGGGAGCGAGGGCGTGCAGGTTGAGGAGCGGTCCACCGTGGAGGCCGAGTCATGAGCGGCACCGGTGATGCACACGGCTATCTCGTTCCCACGGTCATCGAGCAGACCAGCCGCGGCGAGCGTGGGTACGACCTGTACTCCCGGCTGCTCAAGGAGCGCATCATCATCCTCGGGACGCCCATCGACGACACGGTGGCCAACCTGATCTGCGCGCAGATGCTCTTCCTCGAGTACGAGGAGCCCGACAAGGACATCCATCTGTACGTGAACTCGCCCGGCGGGGACATCACGGCGCTGTTCGCCATCTACGACACCATGAAGTTCGTGAAGCCCGACGTGTCGACCTTCTGCTTCGGCCAGGCGGCGTCCGCGGCGGCGGTCCTCCTGGCCGCCGGGGGCAAGGGCAAGCGCTTCGCCCTCCCGCACGCCCGGATCCTCCTGCACCAGCCCTGGGGTGGCGCCGCCGGCCAGGCGAGCGACATCGAGCTGCAGGCCAAGGAGATCATCCGCATGCGCGACCTCCTCAACTCGATGCTCGCCGACGACACCGGCCAGTCCGTCGAGAAGATCGCCCGGGACACCGACCGCGACTTCGTGATCACGGCGGAGGAAGCTGTGAACTACGGGCTGATCGACGAGGTCATCACCAGCCGGGACGCCGTGGGCGCAGCCGAAGCCGTCGGCGCGGCGTAGGCTCGGCCAAGGGACGAAGGGGGAGACGGTGGCGAAGTTCGGGGACGGTGGGGACCTCGTGAAGTGCAGCTTCTGCGGCAAGTCCCAGAAGCAGGTCAAGAAGCTGATCGCCGGGCCGGGCGTGTACATCTGCGACGAGTGCATCGATCTGTGCAACGACATCATCGCCGAGGAGCTGGCCGAGACCACCGAGCTGTCGTTCGAGGAGCTCCCCAAGCCGCGTGAGATCTTCGACTTCCTGAACGATTACGTCATCGGGCAGGAGTACGCCAAGAAGATCCTGTCGGTCGCCGTCTACAACCACTACAAGCGGGTGCAGGCCGGCCCGACGCAGACCGCCGAGGTCGAGCTGGCGAAGTCCAACATCCTCCTGCTGGGCCCGACCGGCTGCGGCAAGACGCTGCTGGCACAGACGCTCGCCCGCATGCTGAACGTCCCGTTCGCCATCGCCGACGCCACGGCGCTCACCGAGGCGGGGTACGTCGGCGAGGATGTCGAGAACATCCTTCTCAAGCTGATCCAGGCGGCCGACTACGACGTCAAGCGGGCCGAGACCGGGATCATCTACATCGACGAGATCGACAAGATCGCCCGCAAGAGCGAGAACCCCTCGATCACGCGGGACGTGTCGGGTGAGGGAGTGCAGCAGGCGCTGCTCAAGATCCTGGAGGGGACCACGGCCTCGGTGCCGCCCCAAGGGGGGCGCAAGCACCCCCACCAGGAGTTCATCCAGATCGACACGACGAACATCCTGTTCATCTGCGGCGGCGCCTTCGCCGGGCTCGACAAGATCATCGAGAGCCGCATCGGCCGCAAGGGCATCGGCTTCAGAGCCGAGGTACGCCGCAGCACCGAGGCCCGCGACGCCGAGGTCCTGCGCCACGTCCTGCCCGAGGACCTCATGAAGTTCGGCCTCATCCCCGAGTTCATCGGCCGGCTCCCGGTCGTGGGTGCCGTGTCGAGCCTCGACAAGGTCGCCCTGATCCAGATCCTGGTGGAGCCGAAGAACGCTCTCGTCAAGCAGTACCACCGTGTCTTCGAGCTCGACGGCGTGGAGCTCGAGTTCGCCCCGGACGCCCTCGAGGCTGTCGCCGAGCAGGCGATGCTGCGGGGCACGGGGGCCCGGGGCCTGCGCGCCATCCTCGAGGAGGTCCTCCTCGACGTGATGTACGACCTCCCGAGTCGCTCGGACGTCGGGCGGTGCCTGATCGACCGTGCCGTCGTGCTCGACCGCGTCCACCCGACGCTTGTGCCCCAGGGCGAACCGGCCAAGACCGTTCGCACCCGTCGGGCCGCTTCCTGACGCGGCTCCCACCCGCGGTGCCCGTCCGCCACGAGGGCGGCGACGCCGGGCGCGTCGCGCGCGACGAGATGGTCGCCTGGCTCGACGACCACACGGACTACGAGCGGTCCATGCCGACGCGCGTGGGCGCCCCCACGCTCGATCGCATCCGGGCCCTGTGCCGGCTGCTGGGCGATCCCGAGCGGGCCTGTCCGGTGGTGCACCTGACGGGCACCAACGGCAAGGGGTCGACCGCCAAGATCCTGAGCGAGCTGCTCATGGCCAACGGGCTCACGGTGGGGACCTACTCGAGCCCCAATCTCGCCCGGGTGAACGAGCGCATCGCCCGCGACGGTGAGCCCATCGGCGACGACGACCTCGTCGAAGTGCTGGAGGCGCTGCGGCTGGTCGAGCCCCTGCTCACCGACCGCCTCACCCGGTTCGAGCTGCTGACAGCGGCGGCGTTCCGCTGGTTCGCCGACAGCCCCGTCGACGTGGCCGTGGTGGAGGTGGGCCTCGGCGGCCGCTGGGACGCCACCAACGTCGTCGAGCCCGATGTCGCCGTCGTCACCAACGTGAGCTACGACCACGTCGAGATCCTCGGCCCCACGCTGCTGGACATCGCCACCGAGAAGGCCGGGATCATCAAGCCCGGGTGCCGGCTCGTGCTCGGGGAGACCGAGCCCGGGCTGTTCGACGTCTTCCTCGGGGCGGCCGAGGCCAACGGCGTGGTCGAGACCTGGGTGCGCGGCCGGGACTTCGCCTGCGACGCCAGTCGGGTCGCCGTGGGGGGCCGGCTCCTGGACCTGCGGACGCCCGGGGCCTCGTACCCCGAGGTGTACCTGCCGCTGCACGGGGCGCACCAGGGTGACAACGCGGCGTGCGCCCTGGCGGCGGCCGAGGCGTTCTTCGCGGCCCCGCTGTCGCCCGACGTGGTCGAGCAGGCCTTCTCGGCGGTGCGGGTCCCCGGGCGCGTCGAGATCGTCGGGCGGTCCCCGCTCGTCGTCCTCGACGGGGCGCACAACGTGGCGGGCGCCCACGCGCTGGCCCGCGCCCTGGTCGACGACCTGGGCGCCGGCGGTCGGGCGGTGGTCGTGATCGGCATGCTCCAGGGGCGCGACCCGAGTGCGGTGCTCGAGGCGCTGGCCGCGGCGGGGCTCGACACCGTCGTGGCGTGCACGGCGCCGTCGCCGCGCGCGTTGCCGGCGACGGTGATCGCCGAGGCGGCCCGCGCCCTCGGCCTGCAGGCGGTGTCCACCGACACGGTGGCCGACGCGCTGGCCCTCGCCCGCGGGCGGGTGGCTGTTGACGGCACGCTCGTCGTCACCGGGTCGCTCTACGTGGTGGCGGACGCCCGTGCGCTGCTCGTCGGATCGACGCAGCAAGCCCCTCCCGGTAGCCTCTCCGGTCCATGAATCGCACGCTCGTGATCTGCAAGCCCGACGCCGTCGAACGGGGACTGGTGGGGGACATCGTGGGCCGCCTCGAGCGCAAGGGGCTGCGCCTGGTGGCCGCCGAGCTCCGGCGGATCGACGAGGACACCGCCGCCCGGCACTACCGGGAGCACGAAGGGAAGCCCTTCTACCGGGACCTGGTGGCCTTCATCACCCGGTCGCCGTCGATGGTGCTCGCCGTCGAGGGCCCCGAGGACACCTGGCGCACCGTGCGCACGCTCATGGGCCCCACGAACCCCGCCGAGGCCCCGCCGGGGACCATCCGCGGCGACCTGGGATCGCTGCTGACCGAGAACCTGGTGCACGGGTCGGACTCCGCCGAGTCCGCGGCGCGCGAGATCGGGATCTTCTTCCCGTCCCTGGTCTGACGGCCGCCACCCGGCGGCAACGCCCGCCGTGGCGTCCCGGGGGCCAGGGGTGGTGGACGGCGCCGTCGGCGCGTCCTCGCAGGCAGCAGGGACAACGCGGGCGGTGGCGTCCCGGGCGTCGCCTTGTGTGGTCGCGCATGGTCCCGTACCCTTGTGCCAACCCCCAGTACCGGCGGGAGGCCGCCCGGATCCGGCGACGGCCCCCGCTCCATCACGAGGATCGACGCCCATGAGGGACAACCGGTTCTTCCTGCTCGGCCGCGACATGGCGGTCGACCTCGGCACCGCCAACACGCTCGTCTACGTGCGAGGCCGCGGCATCATCCTCAACGAGCCCTCGGTCGTGGCGGTGAACGTCAAGGACGGTCGGCCCCTCGCCGTGGGCGCCGAGGCCAAGCGCATGATCGGCCGCACGCCCAGCCACATCCAGGCCATCCGCCCGCTGAAGGACGGCGTCATCGCCGACTTCGAGATCTGCGAGAAGATGCTCCGCTACTTCATCCAGCGCGTCCACCAGCGCCGCTTCGCCAAGCCGCGCATGGTGATCTGCGTGCCGTCGGGCATCACCGGCGTGGAGCAGCGCGCCGTCATGGAGGCGGCCGAGTACGCCGGCGCCCGCAAGGCCTACATCATCGAGGAGCCCATGGCCGCCGCCATCGGTGCGGGGCTCCCGGTGCACGAGCCGACGGGGAACATGGTCGTCGACATCGGCGGCGGGACCACCGAGGTGGCCGTCATCTCCCTGGGCGGCATCGTCACGAGCCAGTCGGTTCGCATCGGGGGCGACGAGCTCGACGAGGCGATCATCTCCTACATCAAGAAGGAGTACAGCCTCGCCCTCGGCGAGCGCACCGCCGAGGAGATCAAGATCGCGCTGGGGTCGGCCTTCGCCCTCGAGGAGGAGCTGCACGCCGAGATCAGGGGCCGCGACCTCGTGACCGGTCTGCCCAAGACCGTCGTGGTCTCCACCGAGGAGATCCGCAAGGCGATCGACGAGCCGGTGTCGGCCATCATCGACGCCGTGAAGG
The DNA here is from genome assembly GCA_035531755.1 of Acidimicrobiales bacterium. Classification (NCBI taxonomy): domain Bacteria; kingdom Bacillati; phylum Actinomycetota; class Acidimicrobiia; order Acidimicrobiales; species Acidimicrobiales bacterium. The sequence goes on from DATKSK010000003.1 coordinate 41,687, forward strand.
TCACCCTCGACAAGACCCCGCCCGAGCTGGCGGCCGACATCATGGAGCAGGGGATCGTGCTCACCGGGGGCGGCGCCCTGCTCCACGGCCTCGACGCCCGTCTGCAGGAGGAGACCGGCATGCCCATCGTGGTGGCCCGCGACCCCCTCAACTGCGTGGCCATCGGCAGCGGGCAGTGCCTGGAGGAATTCGAAGCCCTCAAGCAGGTCCTCATCACGTCCTCCGCCGGGTGATGGGGGCCCGCGCCCGGCGCGGCGCCGATTCGGCCGGCACGCGGGGCGGCGGGACCGCCCGGTGGCGCGCTGCGGAGGCCGGCCCGGCCGGCGGGGCCGTCAGCCCTGCCTGAGTAGGGTCCCGCATGCCGAGGAGGACACGGCGCACCCGGCGCGCCCGCCGCGGGATGACCATCGCCCTGCTGGTGGTGGCGTCGATCACCATCATCACCCTCGACTACCGGGGGCAGGCGCACGGCGTCATCTCGTGGGCCAAGCGCGGCGCCCATGACGCCTTCTCACCCGTCCAGCACGCCGTGGACGACGTGGTGCGGCCCGTGGGGAGCTTCCTGTCGGGGGCGGTGCACGCCGGGGACCTCGAGAACCAGAACGCCAAGCTCCGTCGCCAGCTGGGTGCCCTGCAGCGCCAGGCGCTCTCCCGCCAGGCGCTCCAGAACGCGGTGCGCTCCCTCGACCGCCTCGACGCGCTGCCCTGGACCGGGGGGATCCCCACCGTCGTCGCCCAGGTGACGGCGCTGAGCCCGTCGGACTTCACCGCCACCGTGGAGCTCGACAAGGGGAGCAGGCAGGGGGTGGCGGTGGGGATGCCCGTGGTCGGCGGGGCCGGCCTCGTCGGCCAGGTCATCGAGGTGTGGTCCTCGGGGTGCACCGTGCGCCTCGTCACCGACGTCCGGTCGTCGGTCGGCGTGCGCTTCGGCCCCGGCGACGACCTCGCCCTGGTCCAGGGATCGGGCCTGGGCCGCGACCTGGCGGTGAACCTGGTCGCCCCGGGGGTGCCGCTGCACACGGGGGAGGTGCTCACCACGAGCGGGCTCCAGCACGCCCAGTTCCCGCCCGACATCCCCGTGGCGCGCGTCCGGTCGGTGTCGTCGACACCGTCGGCCACGCAGGAGACGGTGACGGCCCAGCCCCTCGCCGACCTCGACGTCCTCACCTACGTCGACGTCCTGCAGTGGCAGTCGGGATCATGACGAGCGCGGATGTCGCCCGGTCGACGCTGGTGGTGGCGGTGGTGCTCGTGGTGCAGCACACCCTGCTCGACTCGGTGCGCGCCGGCGGCGCCCACCCCGACATGATGCTCCTGCTGCCGGTGATGGCCGGCTACGCGGCGGGGCCCGACCGGGGGGCGGTCTTCGGCTTCGTCACCGGCCTCGTCGCCGACCTGTTCCTGCCCACCCCGTTCGGCCTGTCCGCGCTCATCGGCTGCCTGCTCGGGTTCGTCACCGGCCTGGCCACCCGGGGGCTCGTCCGCAGCTCGTGGTGGTTGCCGCCCGTCGTCGCCGTGGCCGCGACCGCCGCCGGCATGGGGGCCTACGCGATCCTGGGGGCCGTGCTCGGCGACCCCGCGATGCTCAGGGCGTACCTGGCGCCCGCCCTGGCGGTGGGAGCACCGTCGGCGGCGCTGCTGGCCATCCCCGTCCTGCGCATGGTGGCATGGGCCGTCCCGCCGCCGGGCCCGGCCCACGGCCACGGCGCCCAGATGGGCGGGGCGCTGCGATGAGGGTCCGCCGCCGCCGGTTCGCGCTGGCGCTGCGCTCGGCCGACACGCCGCGCCGCCCCCCGCGCCCCCCCCGCCCGCAGCGCGTGGGCGGGGGCCGGCTGCGCCACCCGCTGCGCGGCGCGCGCCTGTACCCCAAGCCGAAGGCCCCCCGCCCGGCGCGGTCGCACGAGCCCCGGGGGCCGCGCATGCGCCCGCGCCGCTCGGTCGTCGACCGCGTCATGTCGGTGAGCGAGCCGTCGGCGCCGCGCCCCGTGATCCGGCTGCGCGTGCTGGGCGTGGCCGCACTGGCGCTGTTCTCGCTCATGTTCATCCGCCTGTGGTACCTGCAGGTGCTCGACAAGTCGGCGTACACCCAGACGGTGGTGGCCAACCAGGTGCGGCCCGTCGAGGTGCCCGCGCCGCGGGGGCTCATCCTCGACCGCACCGACAACATCATGGTGAGCGACCAGGTGACGCGCGACATCACGCTGTCGCGGGTGGCGGCCCAGCAGCACCCCGAGGTGGTCGGCCAGCTCGCCGCGCTCCTCGGCATCCCCGTGGCCCAGATCCAGGCCGACCTGGCCAACGTCCAGTACAGCCTGTACAAGCCGGTGCCCATCCTGGAGAACGCGCCCCTCGCCGACGTCCTCTACATCGGGGAGCACGCCTCCGCCTTCCCCGGCGTGTCGACGGTCGCCGACACCAACCGGACCTACCCCATGGGCCAGACCGGGGTGCAGATGCTCGGCTACGTCGGCCAGATCTCGAGCTCGCAGCTGCAGGCGCACCAGTCCGACGGCTACCAGCTCGGCGACCTCTACGGCCAGAGCGGGCTCGAGGGCCAGTACCAGGCCGAGCTGCGGGGGCACCCCGGTGTCGACAGGGTCGAGGTCGACGCCCACGGCCAGGTCGTGGGGAGCCTCGGCGAGACGCCGCCGAAGTCGGGCGCCGACCTCGTGACCAACGTCGACGCCGGCCTCCAGCAGACGCTGCAGCAGGCACTCGACGCCGAGATCGCCACGTTCCACGGCGCCTCCAAGGGTGGCGCGGCGGTGGCCCTCGACCCCCAGACGGGCGCCGTGCTGGCGCTCGTGTCGTCGCCGACCTACGACCCCACGTGGTGGACCAACGGCATCTCCACCACGCACTACGACCAGCTGCGGTCGTCGGGCGCCCTCAACAACAACGCCATCGCCGGCCTGTACACGCCGGGGTCGACGTTCAAGCTCGCCACCGCCACGGCCGCCCTGCAGACGGGCCTGATCTCGCCGGGCACCGTGATCAACGACACCGGCTCGTACACCATCCCGGGGTGCCAGACCGGGGGGTCGGGCTGCGCCGTGTACCACGACAACGAGGGCGAGGTGGGGGGCCGCATCAACGTGTCCCAGGCCCTCACCGTGTCGAGCGACATCTTCTTCTACAACCTCGGCGTCAATTTCTGGGACGCGTACAAGGCGAACGGGCGCTACGGCCCGACGCCGATCCAGGACGCCGCCACCCAGCTCGGCTACGGGATCGTGACCGGCATCGACCTGCCCGGCGAGACCGACCTCGGGCGGGTGGACTCGCCGGCGGTGGTGGCCCGCGAGCACGCCCAGTACCCGAAGGCCTACCCCAACGGCGGGTGGTTCACGGGGAACAACCTCGAGCTCGCCTTCGGCCAGGGCGGCACCGTGATCACCCCGCTCCAGCAGGCGGTGGCGTTCGCCACCTTCGCCAACGGTGGGACCCGCTACGTGCCGCAGGTCGCCGCCGGGTTCGTCGACGCCCACGGCAGGGTGCTCCGGACCATCTCCCCCAAGGTCGCCGGGCACGTCGACTACTCGCCCGCCAACTACCAGGCCATGCTGTCGGGGTTCGAAGGCGTCGTCCAGAACCCCAAGGGCACCGCCGCCCCGGCGTTCGCCGGCTTCCCCCTGTCGACCTTCCCTCTGGCGGGCAAGACCGGCACCGCCACGACCAACGAGCAGCAGCCCAACTCGTGGTTCGTCGGGTGGGGGCCCCTGCCGCACCCCCGGTACCTCATCGCCGTCGTGGTCCAGGGCGGTGGGTACGGGTCCCTGGCCGCCGCCCCGGTGGCGCGCCAGGGCTTCGACTACCTCGTGGCCCACCCCGAGGCCCCGGCCAGCCTGGCGCCGCCGGCGCCGGCCACACCATCGGCCCCGGCCCCGCCCACCCCGGCCCAGCCGGGCTCGGCGGCCGGCGCCACCGGGGCGGGCGGCACCACCACGACGGTGGCCACCTCCACGACGGCGGGGGCCCTTCCCCCGCAGCGGCGCCGGGCCCCGCGGGGAGGGCTCTAGACTCGGCGGGCACATGACCTCCCTGTGGCCACGGATCGAGTCTCTCCTGGCCCAGGTCACGAAGCCCGCCCGCTACATCGGCGGCGAGCTCGGGGCGCTCCGTCCCGTCCATGCACCCGGGCGCGTGGCCTGGCTGCTGCTGTATCCCGACACGTACGAGATCGGGCTGCCCAACCAGGGCCTGCAGATCCTCTACGAGATCCTGAACGAGCGTGACGACGCCGTCGCGGAGCGCGCCTACGCCCCCTGGACCGACATGGAGGCCGCCATGCGGGCCGCCTCGGTCCCGCTGTTCTCGCTCGAGGGGAGCCTCCCGGCCTCGGCGTTCGACGTCCTGGCCTTCAACCTCTCGGCCGAGCTGACCTACACCAACGTGCTGAACCTGGTGGACCTGGCCGGCGTGCCCGTGCGCAGCGCCGACCGGGGCCCCACCGACCCCCTGGTGGTGGCGGGGGGCCACTGCGCCTTCAATCCCGAGCCCCTGGCCGACTTCGTCGACGCCTTCGTGCTGGGCGACGGCGAGGAGGCGGTGGGCGAGCTGACCGAGGTGATCGGGGCCTGGCAGGCCGCGGGGAGCAGGTCGCGCCCCGACCTGCTCGTGGCCCTGGCGGCGGTCCCGGGCGTCTACGTCCCCTCGTGCTACGAGCCGGTCTACGACGACGGGCGCCTGACCGGTGTCGTCCCGCGCCTCGCCGGCGTCCCGGCGCGCGTGGAGAAGCGGACGATCGCCGACCTCGGGCAGTGGCCCTACCCGAAGCAGCAGCTCGTGCCGCTGGTCGAGGTCGTCCACGACCGGCTCAACGTCGAGGTCTTCCGGGGCTGCACGCGGGGGTGCCGGTTCTGCCAGGCCGGCATGATCACCCGCCCGGTGCGCGAGCGCCCCGTGGAGCAGGTGGACCGGATGGTGCGCGAGGGGCTGGCCCGCACCGGGTACGACGAGGTGACGCTGACCTCGCTGTCGAGCGCCGACTTCTCCGGCATCGAAGGTGCGGTGTCCTCGGTGATCAACGACCCCGAGTGCTCGGGCCAGGTGTCGGTGAGCCTCCCGAGCCTGCGGGTGGACGCGTTCACCGTGGGCCTGGCGGCGGAGATCCAGAAGGTCAGGCGCACCGGGCTCACCTTCGCCCCCGAGGGCGGCACGTGGCGCATGCGCCAGGTGATCAACAAGCTCATCCGCGAGGAGGACCTCTACGCCGCCGTCGACGCCGCGTTCTCGCAGGGCTGGCAGCGCGTGAAGCTGTACTTCCTGATCGGCCTGCCGACCGAGACCGACGAGGACGTGCTCGGGATCGCCCGCCTGGCCCGGAACTGCGTGGAGATCGGCCGACGCCACCACCGCTCCGTCACCGTGACCGCCTCGGTCGGCGGATTCGTGCCGAAGCCGCACACCCCGTTCCAGTGGTTCGGGCAGAACACGATCGAGGAGCTCCGGCGCAAGGTGGGGCTGCTCAAGGACGAGGCCCGGGCCACGCGCGGGCTGACCCTGCGCTGGCACGACCCCGAGGCCACCGCGGCCGAGGGCATCGTGAGCCGGGGGGACCGCCGCATGGGCGCGGTGGTGGAGCACGTGTGGCGGGCCGGCGGCACCTTCCAGGAGTGGTCCGAGCACTTCGACCTCGGCCTGTGGCGCGACGCCCTGGACGCCGCGGGCCTGGACCTCGCCGATGCCGTGTACCGCCACCGGGAGCAGGACGAGGTCCTGCCCTGGGACCACCTGTCGGCCGGCCTGCACCGGGACTTCCTGTGGCAGGACTTCCAGGAGGCGCTGGCCGAGCACGGCCTGGAGGACTGCCGCTGGACCCCCTGTTACGACTGCGGGGCCTGCACCGGCCTCGGCGTCGAGCACATGGTCGCCTCCGCCGTCCCCCCGGCGGGCGGCAGCCAGGGGACGGGCCAGGACCTGGCGACCGGGGGTGCGGTGCCCGTGCGGTTCCTCGACAAGGCGCCGATCGTCGCCGCGGTGGGCGGGGCGCGATCGGCATGAAGGTGCGGGCGCGCTTCACCAAGGTCGGGCGGGTGCGCTGGACCAGCCATCGCGACGTGGCGCGCATGTGGGAGCGCGCCCTGCGCCGGGGCCGCGTTCCGGTGGCCTACACCGCGGGGTTCTCGCCGCGCCCCCAGCTGAGCTTCGGCCTCGCCCTGCCCACCGGCTGCGAATCGGTGGCCGAGTACCTCGACATCTCGCTGGCCACGCCCGTCGACCCGGTCGACCTCGGCGCACTCGTCGGGCCACTGTTGCCCGACGGCGTCGACGTCGTCGCCGCGGGTGTCCTCGAGCACGGCGCCCCGTCGCTCCAGGAAATGGTGTCCTCGTGTACCTGGGAGATCGAGGTGCCGGGTGATCCCGACGACCTCGGTGCGGCCATCGAGCGCGTGCTCGGGGCCGCCTCCCTCCCCATCCGGCGCGAGCGAAAGGGGCGTGCCGTGGTCGACGACCTGCGCCCCTCGGTGCTGGCGCTGTCGTCAGCCGGCGCCGGTGCGACCGGGGCCCTGCTCCTCGCGGAGCTGGGCACCAGGCCACGCGGCGTCCGTCCCGCCGAGCTCGCCCAGGCGATGGGCATCGAGCTCGGCCTTGCCCGCAGAACCCGTCAACTGATCGAGCGCGACGGCTCCCGCGGGGAGCCCCTCGTGGCGGACCACACCGGTGCCGCCTTCACCTGGGAGCGCGCCTCGTGAGCAGTACGAGAAGGGATCATCCCCATGTCCGATACGAGCGCCGGGCCGCCGGCGGCCGAGCCGACCGGCTCGCCGTCCGTGCCCGCATCCACCGACCCCGCGTCGAGCGACGCTGCGCCGCACGAGCCCCAGTCCAACGGCTCGGCATCGACCGGCTCGCCCACCGGCGACGCGCCCACCGGCGACGCGCCCTCGAGCGACTCGCCGTCACCACCGTCCTCCACCGGCGCATCCCGTAACCGCCGCCGGCGCAAGCCGGCCGGTGCCGCCGAGGACGCGGGCGGCAAGGCCGGGGCCGACGAGGACGCGGGCGGCGAGGCCGGGGCCGACGAGGACGCGGGCGGCGAGGCCGGGGCGGCGCCTGCCGACGTCGCCGCCGTCGGCGCCGTCGCGGGCGCGACCGCCACGATCGCCGAGGTCGTCCCCACCGCGGCGCCGTCGCCCCGGCTCGGCGACACGCGGCCGCCCCCGGCGCGCCCGAGGATCGGCGACACCCGTCCCGCCCGCGTCCCCGCCACCCCCGCACCGGCGGCCGCGGTGGCGCCTGCGAGCCCGGCGACCCGCGCGCCGCGCGGCGCCAAACGCCCGGCGCCGGCGTCGTCGGTGGTGGCGGCGCCGGCCCCGGGCGGTGGGGACGCCGACGACGACACCGGCGAGGGGTCGCCCGCCGGGGGCCGGTCGCGCCGCAAGAGCGGCCGGGAGCGCCGGGGCCGCCCGGTGGGCCGGTACCTGATGTGCGTGCACGTGCGGCCCCATGCCACCCAGATCGCCGTGCTGGAAGGGCGCACGCTGGTCGAGCACTACGTGTCGCGGATCTCCGACGACGCCACGCAGATCGACGGCAACATCTACCGGGGCCGTGTCCAGAACGTGCTGCCGGGCATGGAGGCGGCCTTCATCGACATCGGCACGCCCAAGAACGCCGTGCTCTACCGGGGTGACGTCCGCTACGACCGCGACGACATCGAGACGGCTCAGAAATCCTCCCCGCGCATCGAGGAGATGCTCCGGCCCGGCCAGGTGATCCTGTGCCAGGTCACCAAGAACCCCATCGGCGCCAAGGGGGCCCGGCTCACCCAGGAGGTGTCGCTGCCGGGGCGCTTCGTCGTCATGGTGCCCAACTCCACGGCGTTCGGCATCTCCAAGCGCCTCGACGACAACGAGCGCAAGCGCCTGCGCCGCATCGTGGACGAGGTCCGGCCGCCCGGCCACGGCCTCATCGTGCGCACGGCGGCCGAAGGGGCCAGCCAGGAGGAGCTGCGCCACGACGTCGACCGGCTGGTGTCGCAGTGGGCCGTTATCGAGGCCGAGGCGGGCCGGTCGAGCGCGCCGGGCCTGCTGTATCGCGAGCCCGACTTGGCGGTGCGTATCGTGCGCGAGGAATTCAACCGCGAGTACCGCGGTGTCGTCATCGACGACGAGGAGCTGTTCGCCCAGGTCCGCGACTACATCGGGCAGGTGAACCCCGAGCTCGCCGACCGGGTCGAGTACTACGACCCCCAGGCCGAGAACCTCCCGGTGTTCGAGCGGTTCCACGTCCACGAACAGCTGCACAAGGCGCTCGACCGCAAGGTGTGGCTGACGTCGGGCGGCTCGATCATCATCGAGCGCACCGAGGCCCTCACCGTCATCGACGTCAACACCGGCAAGAACGTGGGGACCTCGAACCTCGAGGAGACCGTCTACCGCAACAACCTCGAGGCCGCCGAGGAGATCGCCCGCCAGCTGCGCCTGCGGGACATCGGGGGGATCATCGTCATCGACTTCATCGACATGGAGATCCGGGAGAACCGGGACCGGGTGGCCGCCGCCCTGCGCTCGGCGCTGGCACGCGACAAGACCCGGACCCAGGTGTTCGACATCTCCGAACTGGGTCTCGTGGAGATGACCCGCAAGCGGGTCTCGGAGGGCCTGGTGGAGTCGCTCTCGAGCACCTGCACGATCTGCGGGGGCCGCGGGATCGTGCTCGACGACACGCTGCTGTAAGCTTGTCGGGCTATGTACGCAGTGATCCAGAGCGGAGGCAAGCAGGAGCGCGTGGCCGAGGGCCAGCAGCTGCGCGTGGAGCTCCTGGGGGTGCCCGAGGGCAGCGAGGTCGAGCTGGCCCCGGTCCTGGTGGTCGACGAGGAGCGGGTGCTCGCCACCCCGGCCGAGCTGGCCGGGGCCGTCGTGGCCGCCCGGGTGGTGGGCCACGAGCTGGGCCCCAAGATCCGGGGCTTCACGTACCAGGCCAAGGCCCGCCGCCGGCGCCGGTGGGGGCACCGCCAGCAGTACGCCACGGTCGAGATCACGTCGATCACCGTCCCGACCGGCAGCTAGACCGCACCCAGGAGGAGATCCCCGTGTCGAAGACCAAAGGCGGCGGCTCCACCCGCAACGGCCGTGACTCGAAGTCCAAGCGCCTCGGCGTGAAGGCCTACGACGGCATGACCGTCCCGGCCGGGGCCATCATCCTGCGCCAGCGCGGGACGAAGTTCCACCCCGGCGAGAACGTCGGGCGGGGCGGTGACGACACCTTGTTCGCGACCGCCGGAGGTGTCGTGAGCTTCGGCAGCCGCAAGGGCCGTCGCCTCGTGAGCGTTCGCGCCGAGTCCTGAGCCCTCGCCGCCCGGCACGCCGGGCCGGCAGGACTGCGCCGTAGGATCGGAGCCGTGCCCGGGTTCGTCGACGAGGCGCAAGTCCACGTGAAGGCCGGGGACGGCGGAGCGGGCGCGGTGTCGTTCCGCCGTGAGGCGCACGTGTCGCGGGGCGGCCCCGACGGGGGCGACGGCGGTCACGGCGGTGACGTGTGGCTGGTGGCGTCGCCCAACCAGGCATCGCTCCTCGGCTTTCGCGACCACCCCCACCGGCGTGCCACCAACGGCCAGCACGGGCAGGGCAAGCGGCGCCACGGGGCCCGCGGGCCCGCCCTCGACGTCGCCGTGCCCGTCGGCACCATGGTGCGTGCCCGCGACGGCACCGTCCTCGCCGACCTGGCGGCGGCGGGGGACCGGTGGCTGGCCGCCGAGGGCGGCCGGGGCGGCCGGGGCAACGCCCGTTTCCTCTCCAACCGGCGCCGGGCGCCGGCCTTCGCCGAGCAGGGCGAGGCCGGGGAGGAGCGCTGGCTCGATCTCGAGCTGAAGCTGCTCGCCGACGTCGCGCTGGTCGGCATGCCCAACTCGGGCAAGAGCACGCTCATCTCGCGGATCTCGGCGGCGAAGCCGAAGATCGCCGACTACCCGTTCACCACGCTCGAGCCGCATCTCGGCGTGGTGAGGATGGGACGACAGGGCGACGAGACCGAGTTCGTGGTGGCCGACATCCCCGGCCTGATCGAAGGCGCCGCCGAGGGGCGGGGCCTCGGGCACCGGTTCCTTCGCCACACCGAGCGTGCCCGTGTGCTCGTGGTGCTGCTCGACCTGGCGGCCTCCGACGGGCGCGCCCCGGAGGACCAGGAGCGCATCCTGCTCGAGGAGCTGGGCCGCTTCCGCCCGGAGCTGCTCGACCGGCCCCGCGTGGTCGTCGGCTCGAGGGCCGACGCCGCCCCCGGTGCCGTCGGCGGGCCGGCTCTCCGGGTCTCGGGGGTGACCGGCGCCGGGGTCCCGGAGCTGCTCGCCCTGCTCGCCGCCGCCGTCACCGACGCCCGGGGGGCGGCGGCGGCACCCGACGGGTCCATCGTGATCCACCGGCCTGTCGCCGAGGGTGTCGAGGTCAGCCGCGCCGACGACGGGTCCTTCGTCGTGCAGGGCCGCGCCGCGCTGCGCGCCGTCGCCCTGTCGGATCTGACCGACGACGGCGCCGTCGACTACGTCCAGCACCGCCTGCGCCGGCTCGGAGTGGAGCGCGCCCTCGTGCGCGCCGGCGTGCGCGAGGGGGACGTCGTCCATCTCGGCGCCCTCAGCTTCACGTACCAACGCGACGAAGGCGTCGACGCCGCCGTGGCCAAGCCCCCGCCCGCGCCCATCCGCCGATCCCGGCGACGCGACGGCGGAGACGAGCAGTGAGCCGGCCCTCCGCGCCGGGCGTCGACCCGATCGGCGCAGCAGGCGCGGCCGACCCGATCGGCGCAGCAGGCGCGGCCGACGCGATCGGCGCAGCAGGCGTGGCCGGCATCGTCACCCGCACCGTGGTGGCCAAGATCGGGTCGTCGTCGTTGACCGACGCCGGCGGGGGCGTGGACACCGCCGCCGTCGACGCTCTGTGCGCAGAGGTGGCGGCGCTGCACGCGCTCGGCCACAGCGTCGTCCTCGTCAGCTCGGGTGCCATCGCGGCGGGCTGGTCCGCCATGGGCGGCGGGCCGCGGCCGAGCGACCCGGCCACCCTGCAGGCCGTGTCGGCGGTGGGCCAGCCCCGGCTCATGCGCGTCTACGACGACGCCCTGGGCCGGCACGGCCTGGCGGTGGGGCAGGTACTGCTGGCGCCGCTCGACTTCATCCACCGCCAGCAGTACCTCCACGCCCGCCGGACGCTGGCGCGCCTTCTCGAGCTGGGCGTGGTCCCCGTCGTCAACGAGAACGACGCCACCTCCGACGACGAGATCCGCTTCGGCGACAACGACCGCCTGGCCGCCCTCGTCGCCCACCTGGTCGCCGCCGACCTCCTGGTGCTGCTCACCGACACCGCCGGCCTGCTCACCGCCGACCCCCGTACCACCGCCGAGGCATCGCTCATCGAGGAGGTCGTGGAAGTCGACAAGGAGCTCGAGGCGCTGGCCGGTGGACCGGGCACCGAGGTCGGCAGTGGGGGGATGGCGTCGAAGCTGGCGGCCGCCAAGATCGCCGCGTGGTCGGGCGTCGAGACGGTGATCGCCGACGCCGCCCGCCCCGGCGTGCTGCGCGGCGCCGTGCTCGGGGAACCCGGCGTGGGCACCGTGTTCCGCCCGCGCGGGCGCCGGCTGCCGGCGCGCAAGCTCTGGATCGCCTTCGCGGTGGCGGCGGCGGGCAGCCTCGTGGTCGACGAGGGCGCCCGGCTCGCCCTCGTCGAGCGGGAGGCGTCGCTCCTTCCGGCGGGGGTGGTCTCGGTGTCGGGCCGGTTCGACGCCGACGACGCCGTGGAGATCGCCGGGCCCGACGGCGTGGTCTTCGCCAAGGGGCTCGCCCGGCACTCCGCCGAGCGCATCGCGTCGTGGGCCGGCCGGCGCACGACGGAGCTCCCCGAGGCGCTGCCCCACGAGGTCGTGCACCGGGACGACCTCGTGGTGCTGGTCTGACGGTCGCGCCCGTCCCTCCCCACTGCCGCCCGTCCGGGACACGGGCCGGGTGGTCGGGGCGGCCCCGAGCGGCCGGGACGGTCGCGGGGCGGGGGTAGCCTGGGGCATGGCCCGAGCGCACCTCGTCGACCTCGGGCGCCGCGCCAAGGCGGCGTCGCGTGCGCTCGCCGTGGCCGGCACCGCCGCCAAGGACGGGGCCCTGGGCGTGGCGGCCGACCTGGTGGAGGGGCGCGCCCGCGAGATCCTCGGCCACAACGCCGCCGACCTGGACAGCGCCGGGGCGGAGGGGGCCAGCGAGGTCCAGCTCGACCGGTTGCGCCTCACGGGCGACCGGGTGCTGGCCATGGCGGCCAGCCTGCGCGACATCGCCGCGCTGCGCGATCCCGTGGGTGAGGTCGTCGAGGGATGGCGGCGGCCCAACGGCCTGCTCATCGAACGTGTCCGCGTCCCGCTCGGGGTGGTGGGTATCATCTACGAGAACCGGCCCAACGTCACGAGTGACGCCGCGGGGCTGTGCCTGAAGGCGGGCAACGCCACCATGCTGCGGGGCTCGTCGAGCGCCCTGCGCTCCAACACCGCCATCGTCGGCTGTCTGCGCGACGCGCTCGCCAAGGTAGGACTCCCGGAGGACGCCGTGGTGCTCGTGTCCGACACGAGCCGTGACGCCGCGGTGGAGTTCATGCAGCTCGAGGGCATGATCGACTGTCTGGTGCCGCGCGGCGGCCACTCGCTGGTGGCGTCGATCCGCGAGCACGCCACCGTGCCCTACGTCATCGACGGGGACGGCAACTGCCACGTGTACGTCGACGGCGCCGCCGATCTCGACATGGCCCTCTCCATCGTCGTGAACGCCAAGACGCAGCGGCCCGGGGTGTGCAACGCCGCGGAGTCCCTCCTCGTGCACGAGGACGTGGCTGCCGAGTTCCTGCCGCGCGCCGCCGAGGCGCTCGCCGGCGTGGAGCTGCGCGGCGACGAGCGCAGCCGGGCCGTCGTCGCGGCGATGGGGCCGGCGACCGAGGAGGACTTCGCCACCGAGTTCCTGGGCCCGGTGCTGTCGGTGGCGGTGGTGCGCGACCTCGGCGCCGCCATCGACCACATCGCCCGGTACGGCTCGGGGCACTCGGAGGCCATCGTGACCACGGACCTGCGTGCCGCCGAGCGGTTCTGCCGCGAGGTCGACGCCGCCGCCGTGGTGGTGAACGCCTCGACCCGGTTCGTCGACGGGGGGGAGTTCGGGTTGGGATCGGAGATCGGGATCTCGACGCAGAAGCTCCACGCCCGCGGGCCGATGGGACTACGCGAGCTGACCTGTGTGAAGTACCTGGTGATCGGGGACGGGCAGGTGCGGTCATGAGCGTGGCGGGCGAGGCCGGAGCGGCGACCGAGGAGAACGTCACGGGGGTCCCCGGCCCCCTCGGGTTCCCGGACCCCGGCCCGCCCCTGTTCTCCTCGGTGACCGAGGTGCGCGAGCGCCTGGCGGAGGTCGGCTACCTCGCCGACGACGGCATCGCGGGCGTGGTCCACCTGGCCGACCGTCTGGCCAAGCCCGTGCTGGTGGAGGGGCCGGCGGGCACCGGCAAGACCGAGCTCGCCAAGTCCGTCGCCCGGGTGACGGGGAGCCGGCTCATCCGCCTGCAGTGCTACGAGGGCCTCGACGAGTCCAAGGCGCTCTACGAGTGGAACTACAAGAAGCAGCTGCTGCGTATCCAGGCGCAGCGCGTCGTCGACGATACCGGGTCGGCCCCCGGAGCAGGCACCGCACCGGCCGCGGCGGGCGCGTGGCGCGACCTCGAGGACGACATCTTCTCCGAGGAGTTCCTCCTCACCCGACCGTTGCTCGAGGCCATCCGCTCCCACGAGCGCGTGGTCCTTCTGATCGACGAGGTCGACCGCGTCGAGCTCGAGACCGAGGCGCTGCTGCTCGAGGTGCTGTCGGAGTACCAGGTCTCGATCCCCGAGCTCGGGACGGTGCGCGCCGAGCAGATCCCGCTCGTGTTCCTGACGTCGAACAACACCCGCGAGCTGTCGGAGGCGCTCAAACGCCGTTGTCTGTACCTGCACCTCGACTACCCGTCGCTCGAGCGCGAGCGCGACATCGTCCTGGCCCGCGTCCCGGGCGTCACCGAGGAGCTCGCGGACCAGGTGGCGAGGATCGTCCGGTCGCTGCGCACGCTCGAGCTCAAGAAGTACCCGTCGGTCTCCGAGACCCTCGACTGGGCACGCACGCTGGTCGTGCTGGGCGTCGAGTCGATCGACGCCCAGCAGGCGACCGCCACGCTGCACGTCCTGCTCAAGTACAGAAGCGACCTCGAGCGGGCGGCCAAGGAGCTCGCCGGCGCCGGGGAGAAGCGGGCCTGAGGGCCCCGCCGTGCTCGACGTCCTGACCGGCTTCGTCGGCGAGCTGCGGGCCGCGGGGCTCCCGGTCTCGCTCACCGAGTCCATCGACGCCGCCGAAGCGGTGCACCACATACCGCTCGAGGACCGTGAGGCGCTCAAGTACGCGCTGGCTGCCACCCTCGTGAAGTCCTCGGCGCACTGGAAGGCGTTCGAGACCGCCTTCGAGGTCTACTTCTCCATGCGGGGCCCGCAGTACGACATCGACGCCGACCACGGCGGCACCGGGGACCTCGACACCGACCCCGACACCGACGCCGACGCCGACGCCGGCCAGGGCCGTGGGCGCGGCCAGGGCGGTGGCGGGGGGGAGCCCGTCTCGGCGGAGGAGTTGGCCGAGATGCTCTTCCGCGCCCTTGCGTCGGCCAACGACTCCCAGGTCGCCGCGCTCGCCCGCCAGGCCGTCACCCGCTACGCCGGCATGGAGCCGGGACGCCCGGTCGGTGGCACCTACTACCTGTACCGCACGCTGCGGAACCTCGACCTCGATGGGATCCTGGAGCGCCTCATGGAGACGGCGCGCGCCGAGGCGCCCGACGGCCACCTGACGCCGCTCGAGGAGCGGTTGGCGCGCGACGAGTTCAAGGCGCGGCTCGACCGCCTCCGGCGCGAGCTCGAGGACGAGATCCGCCGCCGGCTGGTGGCCGACCGCGGCACGGAGGCGCTCGCCCGGTCCCTGCGCTCCCCGCTGCCCGAAGAGATCGATTTCATGCACGCCACGCGCGACGAGCTGGCGTCGTTGCGCCGCGCCATCCATCCGCTCACGCGGAAGCTGGCCGTGCGCCTCGCCCGCAAGCGCCGCCACGGCCGCAAGGGGCCGCTCGACTTCCGCTCAACAGTGCGGCATTCGCTCTCGACGGGCGGCGTCCCGGTGGACCCGAAGTTCCGCTACCCGCGCCCGGCCAAGCCCGACATCATGGTGATCGCCGACATCTCGGGCTCGGTGGCCGCCTTCGCCCGCTTCACGCTGCACCTCGTGCACGCCATCAGCTCGCAGTTCTCGAAGGTCCGCAGCTTCGTGTTCATCGACGGCATCGACGAGGTCACCAGGTTCTTCGAGGGTGTCGACGACGTGGCCGAGGCGGTGCACCGGATCAACACGGAGGCCGATGTCGTCTGGGTGGACGGGCACTCCGACTACGGCCATGCCCTATCGGTGTTCTGGGAGCGATGGGGTGAGGAGATCACGCCGCGCACGAGCGTGCTCCTGCTCGGCGACGCCCGCAACAACTACCACGCCTCCCAGGCCTGGGTCGTCCAGGAGATCCGGCACCGGGCCCGCCACGTCTTCTGGCTCAACCCCGAGCCCCGCGCCTACTGGGGGACGGGCGACTCGATCCTGGGCGAGTACGCGGTGCACTGCGACGACGTCTTCGAGTGCCGGAACCTGCGCCAGCTCGAGCACTTCGTCACGGAGCTGGCATGAGCGGGGAGGCCCCGCCCGGGGGCGGGGTGCCCCCCGGGCTGCGGACGGTGCGCGTGGCCCCCGAGGGACGCACCCGGGTGGTGCTCGTCCGCCACGGTGAGGCCGCCTGCAACGTGGCCGGCGTCATCGGCGGGCGCACGGGCTGCACCGGCCTGTCACCCGACGGCCGCCGCCAGGCGGCGGCGCTGCGCACCCGGCTCGTCGAGACCGGCGAGCTGTCCGGCGCCGGCGCCCTCTACGCCAGCGTGCTCGCCCGCGCCCTCGAGACGGCGGGCATCGCCGCTCCGGGCATCGGCGGCGGGGCGGCCCCCGTGGCCGACT
The DNA here is from genome assembly GCA_035531755.1 of Acidimicrobiales bacterium. NCBI lineage: Bacteria > Bacillati > Actinomycetota > Acidimicrobiia > Acidimicrobiales > Acidimicrobiales bacterium. The sequence continues at coordinate 57,711 of DATKSK010000003.1, forward strand.
GCGGGTTGTGCGAGCTGCACCCCGGCGAGGCCGACGGGCTCACGTGGGACGAGTACCGCGCCCGGTTCGGCGACGTCGACTTCGACGTCCGCCCCGACGCGGTGGTGGCGCCGGGCGGGGAGAGCTGGACGTCCTTCGTGGCGCGCGCCTCGGGGGCGGTGGCGCGCCTCGCCGACGCGCACAAAGGCGAGCTCGTCGTGGTGGTCTGTCATGCCGGGGTCATCGAGTCGACGCTGCTGGCGTTCCTGCCGGTGGCGCCGGACCGGGGGCGCCTCGGGCTGCCCACGGAGCACACGTCGATCACCGAGTGGGAGCGCGACGGGGAGGCGTGGCGCCTGGTGCGCTACAACGATGCCGCCCACCTCCACACGCGGGCGGGCTGAGCGTCACCCGCGGGCCCCGGGGGGCGCGGCACCGCCGGGGTCAGCAGGCGTAGTCGCCGTCGAGGCTCTGGCCGTTCGCCTGGTCGGTGTACTGCGTCACCCACACACCGCCGGTGGGGAGCAGGTCGCCGTGCTGGGTGGCGTAGGCGACCGCCGTGGCGCAGTTGCCGACGGGGTCGCCCGTGTACCAGGCGATCCACAGGGGCAGGGCCGGCTGGTAGGCGCCGGCGATGCCGTTCCAGGTGAGCGGGCTCGTGTAGATGCCCACGTTGTTGACGCCGAGGTCGCGCAGGGCGTTGAAGGCGCCTGCGATGACCTGGTCGTTCTCGGCGGTGCTCGCCGACCAGCTGGTGTTGGACGGCTCCACGTCGAGCCACCACGTGACGAGCGGGTTCACGCCCTGGGCCTGGGCGTACTGGAAGGCGTAGGTGCCGGCCTCGTAGCCCCAGTTGCAGGCGAGGTCGCCGTTGCACCCGGGCTGGTCGGCGGGGTCGGTGCCGAAGGTCAGGAAGATGTAGAGGTTGAGGCCGCCCCCCGCCCAGGCCGCCTCGTGGGCCAGGCAGGGGTTGGGAGCGCCGTTCGCCTGGCCCGTGGCCTCCACGATGCCGATGGTGTGCCCCGAGGGGAGGGCGTTGTCGCACGTCGGCGGGGCCCAGTTGTCCTGGAACTTCGAGATGTCGTAGCCGTAGGTCCCCGACGGGAACGCGCCGTTGGCCGCCGTGCCCGTCCCGGGGCCGTCGGCGATGGCCACCACGGGCCGGTCGATGTGCTGCGGTGCCGACCCGAAGTAGCCGGCGTCGCCGAAGGCGGTGACCGCGCCGTTGGTGTCGGTGAGCCAGTAGCCCCCGGCGTCGGCGGCGGCCATGCCGGTGAGGGGGCGGGACAGGGCGTGGCCGCCGAGGGAGCCGAAGTACCCGGCGTCGCCGAACGAGAAGACGCCGCCGTCGGACGCCAGCATCCAGTAGCCGCCGGCATCGGGTGCGGCCGCGCTCACCACGGGCTTGGCGAGCGCGATCCCGCCCATCGAGCCGAGGAACGGGGCGTCGCCGAAGGCGAAGACGCCGCCGTCCGCCGCGAACAACCAGTAGCCGCGGCCGTCAGGCGTGGGCGTCATGGCGACGACCGGTTGGTCGAGCCGCGTCCCGCCCATGGAGCCGAGGAAGGGGGCGTCGAAGGCGAAGACCCCGCCGTCCGACGCGACGGTCCAGTAGCCGCCGGTGGCGGGGTCCGCCACGATCCCCACCATCGGGCTGTGCAGCCGGACGCCGCCCATCGACCCGTGGAACTGGGCACTGCCGAAGGAGAAGACCCCGCCGTCCGACGCGACGGTCCAGTAGCCCTTGCCGTCGGCGCCCGCCGGGCTCTCGGTGGGGGTGATGCCCACCATGGGCGCATTGAGGGCGACGCCGCCCATCGACCCGTAGAAGGGCAGGCCCCCGAAGGCGAAGACCCCGCCGTCGCTGGCCACGGTCCAGTAGGCGGGCACGCCGCGGGCGGAGGCCGGCGCCGGGCCCGTCAGCGGTCGTGGGGCGGGGGAGGCCGGCGCCACGGCGATGCACAGCGCGAGCGCGCCGAGCGCGCCGAGGAAGCGTCCCGGGCGCGAGAAGAGGTGTCCGACGACTGCCATGATGAGGTGGTTGCTGCGGTCCTTGCTGGGCGGGGAGCGCCGTGTCCCTGGGGGGCGCGCCGGCGTCGAGGGCGCCGGCGGATACCCGTCATTCTCACGGAGTGCCCCCGGTAACGCAACGATCCCGGCGCCGACCCTCGCCCACCTGCACCGACGCGCCGCGTCGGCCCTCGCGTCGTGGGGGTGGGCCGGCCCGTCAGGCGCGCAGGAGCTCGGCCACCCGGAAGGCCAGGTCGATCGCCTGGCGGGCGTTGAGCCGGGGGTCGCACGTGGTGGTGTAGCGCTCGTGGAGCTGGCCCTCGAGGATGTCGCCGAACCCGCCGAGACACTCCGTGACGTCGTCGCCGGTGAGCTCGAGGTGCACCCCGCCGGGCCACGTGCCGGCATCGTGGTGCGCGGCGAAGAAGCTCTTCAGCTCCGTGAGGATGTCGTCGAAGCGCCGCGTCTTGCGGCCGCCTTCGCTCACGAACGTGTTGCCGTGCATGGGGTCGCACGCCCACACCACGGGATGGCCCGCGGCGCGCACGGCCTCCAGCAGCGGCGGCAACGCGTCGTTGATCGCCGACGCGCCCATCCGCGCGATGAGGGTCAGCCGCCCCGGCGTGCGATCGGGATCGAGCCGCTCGCACAGCGCCACCACCTCGTCGGGCGTCGTCGACGCGCCGACCTTGCACCCGAGCGGGTTGTGGATCCCCGACAGGAAGTCGATGTGGGCGCCGTCGAGCTGGCGCGTGCGCTCGCCCACCCACAGCATGTGCGCGGAGCAGTCGTACCAGTCGCCGGTGAGCGAGTCCATGCGCGTCAGGGCCTCCTCGTAGCCGAGGATGAGCGCGTCGTGACTGGTGTAGAAGTCGACCTGGTGCAGCGACTCCTCTCCGGCCAGGTCGATCCCGCACGCGGCCATGAAGCGCAGGGCGCGGTCGATCTCGGCGGCGATCTGCTCGTAGCGGCGCCCTTCCTCGCTCGACGCCACGAACTGCTGGTTCCACAGGTGGACCTGCGACAGGTCGGCGAAGCCGCCCTTGGTGAAGGCGCGCACGAGGTTGAGCGTCGACGCCGACTGGTGGTACGCGGCCACCAGCCGCCGGGGGTCGGGCACCCTCGCCGACGCGCTGGGGGCGTCGTCGTTGACCATGTGGCCCCGGAAGGCGTCGAGCTCGAGGTTCCCGATCGTCTCGGTGGCCGACGACCGGGGCTTGGCGAACTGCCCGGCGATGCGCCCCACCTTCACGACCGGGACGCCGGCGCCGTAGGTCAGGACCACGGCCATCTGCAGGATGACTTTCAGCTTGTCCCGGATCGAGTCGGCGGAGAACTCGGCGAACGACTCGGCGCAGTCGCCCGCCTGCAAGAGGAACGCCCGCCCGTCGGCGACCTGGGCGAGCTGGCCCACCAGGCGGCGGGCTTCGCCCGCGAACACGAGCGGGGGCACGGAGGAGAGCTCCTTCAGGACCCGCTCGAGCTCGTCGTCGTCGGGCCAGGCCGGCTGCTGCGCCGCGGGGCGCTGCCGCCAGCGCTGGGGGCTCCACTCGGCCGGGCTCATGGGGCTACAGCGTAAATGCTCGGCGCCTACGCTCGTGACGTGCAACCGGTCGCCGGCAACGGATGGGGCGGTCCGGTGGCCCCCGGAGCCCGCATCGGCGTGTTCGGCGGCACCTTCGACCCGGTCCATGTCGGCCACCTGGTGGCGGCCATGCGGGCGCGCGAGGCGCTCGAGCTCGATCGTGTCCTGCTGGTGGTGGCCAACGTGCCCTGGCAGAAGGCCGGGACCCGCCCGGTCACCCCGGCCGAGGACCGCTTGCGCGTCGTGTCGGCGGCGGTCGAGGGGGTCGTGGGGCTCGAGGCGTGCCGGGTCGAGATCGACCGGGGGGGTCCGAGCTACACGGTCGACACCGTCTCGGCCCTGCTCGACGAGGCCCCGACCGCCGTTCCCTTCGTGATCGTCGGGGCCGACGTGGCCGCCGAGCTCGACAGCTGGCAGCGGGTGGACGAGCTGCGCCGGGCGGCCACGCTGGTGGTCGTCGACCGGGGGGGTGTCACCTCGGGGGCCGACCCGCCGGGCTGGAGGGTGGAGCGGCTGCGCATCCCGGCCCTCGACATCTCGAGCAGCGAGCTGCGCCGGCGGCTGGCCGAGGGGAGATCGGTCGACTTCCTGATCCCGGAGGCCGCAATTCGTTGCATTCGGCGGCTGGGTCTGTACTCTGGCTCCAGATGAGGAGCCCGGCCGCCGTCCGAACTGCCGTGGGCCACTGGTCCGCGCCGGGTCGGCCGAGGTGATCGTGACGGTTCCCGCCGTATGACGGGCTCCGCCGAGCGGGCCTCGGCGGACAACGGGCGCGACGACGTGCCGGAAGCTGCCCTGGTGGCGGCGCGGGCCGCCGACGCCAAGCTGGGTCAGGACACCGTGGTCCTCGCCATGCGGGACCTCCTGGGTGTGACCGACGCCTTCGTCGTGACGAGCGGTGCCAACACGCGCCAGGTCCGCACCATCGTCGAGGAGGTCGAGCGACGGGTGAAGGAGTCGACGGGCCGCACCCCGCGGGCCGTCGAGGGACTGCGCGACCTGACGTGGGTCCTCATGGACTACGGCGACTTCCTGGTGCACGCCTTCCTGGCCGAGGCGCGTGCGTACTACGACCTCGAGCGCCTGTGGGGTGACGCCCCCCGGATGGCGTTCACCGGGAGCGCGTCCCACCGGTCCGCCGAGGATTGAGGGGGGCTCCCCCGGACGGTCGGGCGCCCGGGGACGGTCAGGCGTGCGGGGCCGAGGTGCCCGAGGTCGAGGTGCCCGGGGCCACCGGCGCCAGCGGTGCGAACTGGGCCGTGGTCGCCAGCGGGACCTGGGCGCCGCTCGCCACCGGGACCGCCACCGCCGCGCCCGACAGCTCGAAGGCGACCCCGGTCACGCCGGGGAGAGACGACGCCGTGAAGACGATCTGCGCCACCGCCTGGATCTGCGGGGGGCCGACCAGTTGGCCGAAGGTGCCGCCCAGGTTCACCGTGGCGATCCCCCCGGCGATGGTGGCGCCCAGGACGGTGGTCTGCGGTGACAACGCGCTCTGCAGCCCGGCCGCCGCCTCGGCGTCGGTGGGCCCGATCACGAGTGCGCCGAGAACGGTGGCGAGGTCGGGTGCGGACACCGGCACGTCGCGCGCCACCGGCTCCACGTGACCGGTCGGGCCGATCAGGAAGATCTGCACCGGCACCTCGATCGGGGAGGGTTCCGTCGTCGCCGTGGTCGTGGGCGCCGACGGGTCGAGAAGGCCGAACGGGATGCGGTTGCGCGCCAGCGCGGCAGGTTGCGTGTCGACGGGGACGCCGCACGCGGCCAGGCCCAGGGCCGCCGCCGCGGCGGCCAGCGTCACGCACCATCCTCGGTGGCGCGTCACGATGCCGGCGCCTGTGTCTGGCGACGGCCCCGGGGCGAGCGCGTGCCGGGGGAGTGCGCGCCGGGGGGCTGGGTGCCGGCGGGCTGGGTGCCGGGGGAGTGCGCGCCGGGGGAGTGCGCGCCGGGGGGCTGGGTGCCGGGGGAGTGGCCCGTTCCCGTCCCGGGTTCGGCCCGCGAGCCCGGCGCACCCTCCGGATGCTCGCCCCCGGCGGGGAGCTCCACCACGAACCGGTTCTCGCCGCCGGCGCCGGTCTCCACCCACACGCGCCCGCCGTGGAGGCGGACGTGCTCGGCGACGAGGGACAGGCCGAGGCCCGTGCCGTCGCTCGCCCCGCGCTGACCGGCGGCCTGGCCGCGGTAGAAGCGCTCGAAGATGCGGTCGCGCTCACCGGGGGCGACCCCGGGGCCGCGGTCGATCACCACGAGCCGCACCCCGTCCTCACCGGGTTCCGCCGCCAGGCGGGTGACGCCGCCGGCGTGTTGTGCGGCGTTGGCCACCAGGTTGGTCACGACCCGCTCGATGCGGCGCTTGTCGACCCACAGCCGGACGCCCGACACCGACGGGTCCACGTCGACGGGGACGCCGCCGGCCCCGGCGGCGACGGCGGCCTGACGGGCCAGCTCCCCCACTTCGACCTCGTCGAGGGACAGCTCCGCCGACCCGGTGTCCACCCGGCTGATCTCGAGCAGGTCGTCGACCATGCGCTGGAACCGGCGGAGCTCGGCGCTCAGCAGGTCGAGCGCGTGCCGGCTGCGGGGGGGCAGTTCGTCGCGGTGCGACTCCAGGACCCCCAGCGAGGTCGCCAGGGTGGTGAGCGGGGACCGCAGCTCGTGGCTGACGTCCGACGTGAAACGGACCTCGTGGTCGATCCGTTCCTGGAGCGCATCGGTCATCCGGTTGAACGACTCGGCCAGCGCCGACAGCTCGGGGTCGCCGGCGGCGAGCAGGCGCGTGTCGAGGCTCCCGCCCGCCACCGTCTCGGCCGCCCGGGACACCTGCGCCAGGGGACGCAGGGCGCGACCGCTCGCCCATCGGCCGATGACGGCGCCGGCCACCGTGGTGACGAGGGCCGCTCCCGCCAGCGCCAAGGCGAGGATCCGCAGGGTGCGGCTCAGCTCGTCGAGTGAGAACACCTCGAAGTAGGAGGCGTCGACGCTCGGGATGGGTAGCCCCACCACCATCTCGGGCGTGTTCTCGAGCACGAAGTGCTGGGTGGCCGGCCGCCCGGCCAGCACCATGGCCCGCAGCGGGGCGGGGATGGCGTTCTCTCCCACCGAGATGGAGGTGGCGTACCACTGGCCGCGCAGCTCGAGCACCGAACGCGAGCCCGGCACGGTGTCGAGGGACGCCAGCAGCTGCGTCACGTCGGGGCTCACCGACCGCAGCGACGACCGCGCCAGCGAGGCGTTCACGTACGCCTGGCGCAGGATCGCCGACTGCCGTTCGTTCAGGATGTACTGCCGGGCGGTGAAGTAGGTGAGCCCCGCCATGGTGGCCGACAGGGCCAGCGCCCCCATCCCGAACGTGACCGTCACCCGTGAGCGCAGGCCGAGGTGCGGCCAGGGCCGCCACCCGCGGCGGTGTTCCTCGGGGCGGTCGCCGGCAGGTTCGTCGCGCCGCGGGCGTCGGGAGTGCCGGGAGTGTCGGGAGCGCACGGCTCTCAGGTCGCCAGCTTGTAGCCCATCCCCCGGACCGTGAGGATGTGGCGGGGGTTGGCGGGGTCGGACTCGATCTTGGTGCGCAGCCGCCGGATGTGGACGTCGACCAGCCTGCCGTCGCCGAAGTAGTCGTAGCCCCACACGCGGTCGAGGAGCTGCTCGCGGCTCAGCACCTTTCCCGGGTTGGCGGCGAGCTCGCACAGGAGCCGGAACTCGGTGCGCGTGCAGTGGACCTCCTCGCCGGCTCGTCGCACCGTCCCCTCGTCGGGCCGCACCTCGACGTCCCCGAACCCGAACACGTCGGGGTCGTCGACCGACCGCGAGCGGCGCAGCAGGGCGCGGATCCGGGCGGCGAGCTCCTTGGCCACGAAGGGCTTCGTGACGTAGTCGTCGGCCCCGGCCTCGAGCCCCGCCACCACGTCGTGCGTGTCGGTGCGGGCGGTGACCATGATCACCGGCACCGCGCTGGTCCGGCGCAGCTGTCGACAGCACTCGAAGCCGTCCATCCCCGGCAGCATGAGGTCGATGAGGACCACGTCGGCAGGCTGCTGGGCGAAGTGCTCCAGCCCGGTCTCGCCGGCTCCCGCCTCGTCGACCTCGTACCCCTCGTCCTCGAGGGCCAGGCGCATGGAGGCGCGGATGCGCTCGTCGTCCTCCACCAAGAGGATGCGGCCCGTCATCGTCGCCTCGTCATCGGTGCCTGGTCACGGTAGGTGGCGCCTTCCGGGGCGCCCGGGCCTGCCGTGCGGTACCGGCGACGGTCAGGCCGAGAGCCAGATCTGTGGGGACCAGATTGTCCCCACGATCATGCCGTACGCCTTGGCCCCGGCCGGCGTCGCGGGGTTGTTGAAGTTCTGCACCCGCGACCGGGCCACCACCGCCCAGGTGGTGCGGTCCGTCCAGATGTAGGGGATGTCCTGGTTGAGGCGCTTGGCGATCGCCTGGTAGGCCTCGGCCCGCTTGGTGGGGTCGGTCGACTGGCGACCCTGCTGGAGCAGGACCTCGATCTGCGGGTCGTTGTTGCGGGCGAAGTTGGGGGCGATCGCCTGGGGGCCCGTCCCGAAGATCTCCGTCGGGCTCCACCACAGGTAGTTGAGGTCGGGGTCCACCGCCGCGAACTGGCGCCACGACGTCGTCTGGAACGTCCCCGACAGCGCCTGGTTGATCTGGTCGGCCTGCTGCACCTGGGTCAGCGTCACCTTCATGCCCACGAGCTCGAGCTGGTTCTGGAGGAACTGGACCGCCTGGACGGCGTAGGCGGACGGGGTCGAGCTCAGCGTGAAGGCCACCGGCTTGCCGATGTCGCGCGCCACCTCCTGGACGAGGGCCTTGGCCTGGGTCGGGTTGTAGGCCGGGTACCCGCTGTCGGCGGCGTAGTACGGGGTCCCGGGGACGAAGGGCTGGTTGGTGGGCGTGTTCACGCCCTTGTCCACCACCGTGGCGTACTGCCGGGGGTTCACCGCCATCGCCATGGCCCTGCGGACGCGGATGTCCTTCATCAGCGGGTCCTGGGTGTTGATCATGATGAAGTTCATGTCCGGCTCGCCCACGATGTGCTGGGAGTCGTCGACGTAGCCGTAGCTGGCGTCGTCGCGGAACTGCAGGATGCTCTCGGGCAGGTCGGTGTGCATGATGTCGATGTTCCCGGCCTGCAGCGCGTTGGCTCGCTGCTGGGCGTCGCTGATCGGCCGGTAGGTGATCGAGTCGAGGTGGGGCAGGCCCGACCGCCAGTAGCTCTCGTTGCGGACCGCGGTGAAGTGGTCGTTGGGGGACCATTCCTTGAACCTGAAGGGTCCGGTGCCGACGGGCCGCTGCGAGCCGTTCGGATCCGCGATCATCGACGGGGCGACGATGTAGCCGGGCTGGCCGCCGATCCCGCCGGCGAGGTAGGCGGGGAAGGGGATCCACGGCTGCTTCAGGGTGATGAGGACGGTGTCCGACGACGGGACCGAGATGTTGGTCACGGTGTTGAGGGTCAGGCCCAGCAGTCCCTTCAGGAAGTGCTCGAGGCTCCCGGCGATCGCCGCGCCGTCGCACGGCGTGCCGTCGTGGAACATCACCCCGGGGCGGGCCGTGATCGTCCACTCCGAGTAGTCGGCGTTGGGGGTGACCGCCTTGGCCAGGTAGGGCTGGACGGTGCCGTCGTCGGCCAGGATCGTGAGCGGGTCGAAGACCGTGCGGGCGTAGAGCACGCCGGTCTCGTCGAAGCGGCCGGTGGCGGGGTCGAACCCCTGCTCCTCGGCCTCGACGCCGAACGTGAGGGCGCCGCCCTTGCGGGGCGTGGCCGTCGACACGCCGTCGCGGGGCCCGCTGGCGGTGGGCCCGGATCCTCCCGACCCGGAACTGCACGCGGCCAGCAGGCTGCCCGCCCCTCCGGCTGCGGCCACGCCACCAGCAGCGAGCAGCCCGCGGGAGATGAACGATCGCCGATCGATGCGGTCGGGCACGGTCCCTACCCCCTTCGGGGCGCCTTCGAGGATTGCCACCAGGTTGCGCCCTCCACCGGGCTGGACAATAGCGTCGGAGCGGCCGCGAGACGGGTAGCGTGGATCGATGGCCTGGGACCTCGAGGCGTTCTCCCGGTCGCTCGGCGGGCAGTCCCCGGCCACGGTGCGCGCCTATGGCGGTGACCTGCGGTCGTTCGTGACCTGGGCCGAGCGCGGCGGCACCGAACGTCCGACCGACGTCGACCACCGGTTGTTGCGCCGCTACCTGGCATTCCTCACCACGCGGCGCTACGCGCGCGCCACGGTGGCGCGCAAGGCGGCGGCGCTGCGGTGCTACTTCTCGTGGCAGCGCCGGCGCGGAGCGATCGACGTCGACCCGGCCCGGCGCCTGGCCGCCCCCGGCGGCGGCTCGCGTCTGCCCCGGGTGCTCGACCGCAGCGAGCTCGACGACCTCCTCGACGGCCCGGGCGCCGACGGCCCCGAGCGCGGCGTGGCGGCGGGAGTGGGCCAGTCGGGCCCGACCCTCCACGACGCGTTGACGGCCCGCGACGACGCCGTGCTCGAGCTCCTGTACGGCTGCGGGCTGCGGGTCGCCGAGCTGTGCGGCCTCGACGGGCGCGACGTGGACCTCCGGGCCCGGACGGTCACCGTGCTCGGCAAGGGCGGCCGCCAGCGCCGGGTCCCCATGCACGACCGGTGCGCCCACGCCGTGGGCCGGTGGCTGGCCGAGGGCCGCCAGGCGCTCGTCACCGAGCTGTCGCCACCCGACGCCGTGTTCCTGAACCGCCGCGGGGTGCGGCTCGGCCCCCGGGACGTCCGCCGGGTGCTCGACCGACGCTCCCCGGTGCCCACCCACCCCCACGCGCTGCGCCACAGCTTCGCCACGCACCTGCTCGACGGGGGCGCGGACCTGCGGATCGTCCAGGAGCTGCTGGGTCATGCCAGCCTTCAGACCACGCAGGTCTACACTCATGTAAGCAAGGACCGGCTGCTCTCGGTGTACGGAGCAACCCATCCCCGAGCGTAGGGGGAGGCGTGACGACGGAAGACGACGGCGGGACCGCACGCCTGTGGGCCGAGTACAAGGAGAACGGTGACCGTCGTACCCGCGACCAGCTCATCGTCCTGTACTCGCCGCTGGTGAAGTACGTGGCGGCGCGGGTCGCGGTCGGGCTTCCCCAGCACGTCGACGGGGCCGATCTCGTGAGCTATGGGATCATCGGCCTGATCGACGCCATCGACCGGTTCGACCCGGTGCGGCAGGTCAAGTTCGAGACCTACGCCATCCCCCGCATCCGGGGGGCCATCATCGACGAGCTGCGTGCCATCGACTGGGTGCCGCGCTCGGTCCGGGCCAAGGCCCGCGCCGTCGAGCAGGCGTACGCCTCGCTCGAGGCCACGCTGCTGCGGACGCCGACCGACGCCGAGGTGGCGACCGAGCTGGAGATGTCGGTGTCGGACCTGCAGGACATCCTGCGGCAGATCTCCTTCGTGGGGGTCGCCGCCCTCGACGAGGTGTTCATGGTGGGCGGCGACCGTACGGACCGGACGACGCTCGGCGACACCATCCCCGACGCAACCCCCGGGCCCGTGGCCATGTTCGAGGACAAGGAGTCGAAGGAGATCCTCGCCCAGGCGATCATGCAGCTGGGCGAGCGCGAGCGGACCGTCCTGTCGCTCTACTACTACGAAGGCCTCACGCTCGCCGAGATCGGCGAGATCCTCGGCGTCACCGAGAGCCGCGTGTGCCAGATCCACACCAAGGCGGTCCTGCAGCTGCGGGCACGCCTGAGCGACCGCTCGCCCGACGGCACCGACACCCGGGGCCGGGGTCGAGCCTCCGGTGGCCGCCGTGGCCAGCGGCCGAGCACGAGCGTGGCCGCCACCGGCTGAGCTGACCAGGCGGCACCGGGGCCGTCCGGGTCGCCGCCCCCCCGCGCGTGACCACGGGCGCCCGTGTGACGCCCCGCGGGCCGTCGGTTACCATGGCCCGGTCCCCGCCGTCCCGGCGGGGCGCGACACCACACCGAAGCACCCGGGCGCGTCCAACGGTCGCCCCAGCAGGGGCGTAGCGCCGGGGAAGCACAACCGATGGGAGGACCAGCCGTGGCCGTTGTCACGACCCGGCAGCTGCTGGAGGCCGGAATGCATTTCGGTCACCAGACGCGCCGTTGGAACCCGAAGATGCGCCGCTACATCCTGGGCGAGCGCAACGGGATCTACATCATCGACCTCAAGAAGACCCTCCTGGGTCTCGAGGAGGCCTACTCCTACGTGCGGGACCTGGTCGCCAAGGGCGGCATCCTGCTGTTCGTGGGGACGAAGAAGCAGACCCAGGGCCCCATCGCCACGTACGCCCGGGCGTGCGGCATGCCGTACGTCAACGAACGGTGGCTGGGCGGGATGCTGACCAACTTCGCCACCATCTCGTCTCGCGTGGGGAAGCTGCGTGAGTACGAGGGGATGGAGCGCGCCGGCGACTTCGAGGCCATGCCGAAGAAGGAGGCGCTGCGCCACCGCCGCGAGCTGGAGAAGCTCCGCCGGAACCTCGGCGGCATCCGGGACCTGGACAGGCTGCCCGACACCATCTTCGTGATCGACACGAAGAAGGAGCACATCGCCGTCACCGAGGCCAACAAGCTCGGCATGCCGATCGTCGCCGTGGTCGACACCAATTGCGACCCAGACGTGGTCTCGTACGTGATCCCGGGGAACGACGACGCCATCCGGTCCGGTGCCCTCATGTGCCGCGTCCTGGCCGAAGCCGTCATCGAGGGGCGGTGGGTCGCCGAGCACCGCTCGGCCGCCCAGCCGGCTCCGCCACCGCCACCGCCCGGCTCGGCACCCCGGCGCTCCCCGCGGCCGGGCCCGGCCCCGGCTGCTTCCGGTGAGACGCCGGCTGCCGCGCCCGCCGCCGAGGCTGCGCCCAGCGCCGAGGCTGCGCCCAGCGCCGAGGCCGCGCCCGCCCCCGAGGCCGCGCCCGCCCCCGAGGCCGCGCCCGCCCCCGAGGCCGCCCCACATGCCGAGGCCGCGCCCGATGCCGAGGCCGCACAGCCCGTCGAGCCGACCGCGGCGACGGACGAGGGTTGACGATGGCCGCCTTCACCGCCAAGGACGTCCAGGCCCTGCGCCGCGCCACCGGCGCCGGGATGCTCGACTGCAAGCGCGCTCTCGAAGAGGCCGACGGTGACCTCGAGAAGGCCAAGCAGTGGCTGCGCGAGCAGGGGAAGGCCGGTGCCGCCAAGCGGTCCGACCGCGAGGCGTCGCAGGGCGCGGTGGCACTCGCCGTCGCCGGGCGCGCCGCCGCCATCGTGGAGCTGCGGTGCGAGACCGACTTCGTGGCCAAGGCGGAGAGCTTCGTGAACCTCACCGACGAGCTCGCCCAGCTGGTGGCGGACGAGGGCGAGGGCGCGGCGGGGGAGCGGGCCGAAGCCATCGACGACCTGAAGACGACGCTCAAGGAGAACATCTCGGTGGGCAGGGTCGTCCGTTTCGGGGTCGGCGACGACTCCGTCGTCGGGACCTACCTCCACATGCAGTCGGGCCGCGGCGTGAATGCCGTCCTCGTGGAGCTGCGAGCGGGGAGCGGGGAGCTGGCGCACGACCTCGCCGTCCACGTGGCGTTCGCCCGGCCGCAGTACCTCCGGCGCGAGGACGTCCCGGCGCAGGAGGTCGAGGCCGAGCGGGCCACCGTGGAGACCATCTCCCGCAACGAGGGCAAACCCGAAGCCGCGCTCCCGAAGGTCGTCGAGGGGCGCATGAACGGATGGTTCAAGGAGCGGTGCCTGCTCGAGCAGGCCTACGCCAAGGACGAGAAGCGCACGATCGCCGACCTCGTCGGGAGCGCCGAGGTCGTGCGTTTCGCCCAGGTCGTTGTCGGCGGCTGACATCGCCGGGGGCGATGCGGTCGTACCGGTGACCGTGGGCGCGTCACCGGCCGCCGACGTGCCCGCGCGTCGGCGGGTCGTGCTCAAGATGTCCGGCGAGGCGCTGGCGTCGTCGGCGTCCGACGAGACGATCGACGCCGCCGTCGTGGAACGCTTCGCCCGTGAGATCACCCTGGCGCGCGCCGAGCTCGACCTCGAGCTGGCCGTCGTCGTCGGTGGCGGCAACATCTGGCGGGGGAGCATCGGCGAGGGCCAGGGCCTCGACCGGACGACGTCGGACACCATGGGCATGCTCGCCACGGTGATCAACGCGCTCGCCCTCCAGGACGCCGTCGAGCGCCACGGTCAGCCGACCCGGGTGCTGTCGGCCATCCACATGGCCGAGGTGGCCGAGCCCTACATCCGGCGCCGTGCCATCCGGCACCTCGAAAAGGGGCGGGTGGTCATCTTCGCCGCCGGCATGGGCAACCCCTACTTCACGACGGACACCTCCGCCGCCCTCCGGGCGGCCGAGATCGAGGCCGAGGTCCTGCTGAAGGGGACCCATTCCGGCGTGGACGGGGTCTACAGCGCCGACCCCAAGCTCGACCCCTCGGCCCGGCGCTACGACGAGCTCGCCTTCATGGACGTGGTCAACCAGGACCTTCGGGTCATGGACATGACGGCCATCACCTTCTGCAAGGACAACCGACTGCCCGTCCTGGTGTTCGACCTGATGGGCCCCGGAAACCTGCGCCGTGCGCTGGCCGGCGAGGAGATCGGTACGCTGATCCGGTGATCGACGACGATCTCTCCGGGGTGGTGCTCGACGACGCCCGCGAGCGCATGGAAAAGGCGGCCGCGCACACGCAGGCGGAGTTCGCGGGCGTGCGCAGCGGGCGGGCGACCTCCGGGCTCGTCGAGCACCTCCGGGTGGACGTGTACGGCGCCGAGGCCGAGCTGCGCACCATCGCCGGCCTGAGCGTGCCCGAGGCCCGGCTCCTCGTGATCTCCCCGTACGACAAGTCGACCCTGGCCAGCATCGAGAAGGCGATCCAGGCCTCCGACCTCGGGATCACCCCGTCCAACGACGGCGCCGTGATCCGGTTGGCGTTCCCGCCGCTCACCGAGGAGCGGCGCAAGGAACTGGTCAAGGTCGTCCGGCACAAGGCGGAGGAAGGGCGCGTGGCGGTGCGCAACCTCCGGCGGGCCGCCCGCCACGAGCTCGAAGGGCTCGAGCGCGACGGGGAGCTGTCGTCCGACGGGCTCGAGCGCGCCGAGCGGGAGCTCGACAAGCTCACTCACGACATGGTGGCCGCCATCGACAAGCTCCTTGCCCACAAGGAGCACGAGCTCCTCGAAATCTGAGGCAGCCGGCCCGGGTTCTTGGGGCGGCGGGGAGGCGACGTGGACGATCGAGACGAATACGACCCGGAGGCCGAGGATCGGGGTGAGCCGGTCACCGAGCGCGTGCGGATCATCGGCGCGCAGCCGGCCGGCCAGGTCGCCGACGCCCTGGCCGCCGCGGCGCGGGCCGGCGAGGGCGGGCCCGAGGACTTCGAGCCGGCGCAGCTGGCGCTCGGGGCGACGGCGCCCGGTGACACGGCGCTCGGGGGCGACGCCCCGGACCTCCCGGCCGGGGCCGTGACGCCGGCGACCTCGACATCGATGGACGCGCCGTCCCGGGACACGTCATCGATGGACACGACATCCCGGGACGCACCGCGCCCCGCTGCGGTCGAGGACCCGTCCGCCCTGCACCCCGAGGAGGCGGGGCGGTCCGCGCCGTCGGGCCGCAACGGCGGCGACCCGCTCGAGCCCGGTGCCCAGCCGCTCCGGCTGGCGGAGCCACCCGCCGGGGTCCCCGACATGCCGCACTGGACCGACCCGCCGACGGGCCAGGTCCCCGCCGTGCTCGACCGGCGTGGCGACGACGACGACAGCGAGGGACAGTGGTCGGCCGTGGGCGACACCGGCCCCGCCTGGCGCGAGCACAAGCACGAATGGGACGACAGTGGCTTCGATCCGTCGCTCCTCGCCGACGACGAGACCAGGGTCGGCGCGATGGAGGAGACGCCGGTGGAGGAGCGCCGGCCGTGGGAGTTCGCCGACCTGGGGGCGGCGCCGGCGGCCGACGACCGGGCGCCTGCCGCGCCCGAGGGCACGGCCGGTGCCGCCTGGTGGGACGACGCCGACGGCGCCGACGGCGCTGACGGGGCCGCCGGGGCGGCGCGCCCGGGCGCAGCCGCCGCCGAGGACCGGATCACCCCGGAGGTGGCCGACCGGGGGGTGGCCTCGATCAGCTCGTCCCCGCTGCGCGTCGGCGCCCGGGACCAGATGACCGCCGCTCCCTCCGCCGAACCGCACCCCCGGGGGGTACGGACCCGCGTGCCCCCGCCCGGCGCACCGCGAGACGGGTCGGGCCGCAACATGCCGGTGGCCATCGCCACGGGGGTGGGGATCGCGCTGCTGGCGGTGATCTGCTTCGAAGTGGGCAGCGTCGCCACCCTGGTCCTGGCCACCGTGGTCGTGGCCCTGTCGGCGGCCGAGTGCTACGCCGCCCTGCGGCGCAGCGGCCGCCGGCCCGCCACGTTCCTCGGGTTGGTGGCGACCGTCGGCGTCATGGTGGCGGCGTACGCCAAGGGGGTGGCGGCCCTGCCCCTGGTGCTCGTTCTCGTGGTGATCGCGTCCATGGTGTGGTACCTGGTCGGCGCCGAGCGTGGTTCCGCGGTCGAAGGGATCGCCGCCACGGTGCTCGGGTTCGCCTGGGTGGGCCTCCTGGGCTCGTTCGCCGCCCTCATGCTGGCGCCGAGCCAGTACCCGCACCGCCACGGCGTGGCCTTCGTGCTCGGCGCCATCGTCGCCACCATCGGTGCCGACGTCGGAGCGCTGGCCGTCGGGAGCTGGCTGGGGCGTCGCCCGCTGGCGCCGCACGTGAGCCCCAACAAGACGTGGGAGGGGCTGATCGGCGGTGCGGTGGTGGCCATCGCCCTGTCGGCGGCGGTCACCGGCCAGGTCCACCCGTGGACGGTGCCGAAGGCGGCTCTGCTCGGCGTCGTCGTGGCGGTGGTGGCCCCGCTCGGCGACCTGTGCGAGTCGCTCGTCAAGCGCGACCTCGGGTTGAAGGACATGGGATCGATGCTCCCGGGACACGGCGGTGTGCTCGACCGAGTGGACGCACTGTTGTTCGTGCTCCCGGCGACCTACTACCTCGTCCGGGTGCTCAACCTCGGGTGAGGACCGGGGGAGGGGGCACGCGGCGCGCGCCCACCCGGAATCCGGGTGACGGCCGGTGAGGGTCAGCCTGGTCGGGTCGACCGGGTCCATCGGCACCCAGGCCGTCGAGGTCCTGTCCACCGAGCCCGAGCGCTTCGAGGTGACCGGGCTGGCGGCGGGCTCCGCCGTCGAGGCCCTCGCCGCCCAGGCGCGCCGGCTGCGACCCGAGGTGGTGGCCATCGGCGACCCCACCCTGGCCCGGGCGTTGTCGGCCGCGGTGCCGCCCGGGACCGAGGTGCTCGTCGGGCCCGAGGGCCTGGCCGAGGTGGCCCGCCGCGGTGACGTCGTCGTCAACGCCGTGGTCGGCTTCGCCGGCCTGCCCGTCACCCTGGCGGCGCTCGAGGCGGGGCGGCGGCTGGCGCTCGCCAACAAGGAGTCCCTCATCGCCGGCGCCCCCGTGGTGGCCCGGGCCCGGCGCACCCCCGGAGCGGAGATCGTCCCCGTGGACTCCGAGCACTGCGCGCTCCACCAGTGCCTGCGGGCCGGGAACGGGCCCGACGAGGTGGCCCGCCTGGTGCTGACGGCCAGCGGGGGGCCCTTCCGGGGGCGGACGCGCGCCGAGCTGGCGGGGGTGTGCGTGGACGAGGCCCTGGCCCATCCGACCTGGAAGATGGGCCCGAAGATCACCGTGGACTCGTCCACCTTGATGAACAAGGGGCTCGAGGTCATCGAGGCCCACGAGCTGTTCGGGATCGGCTACGACCGGATCGCGGTGATTATCCACCCCCAGTCGGTCGTACACTCGATGGTGGAGTTCATCGACGGATCGACTGTGGCGCAACTATCCGAGCCCGACATGCGACTGCCGATCGGGTACGCGCTCGGCTACCCCGAACGCCTCCACCACCCCTTCGGTGCCATCGACTGGTCGGCGTTGGGGCGGCTCGACTTCGAGCAGCCCGACCGGCAGGTCTTCGCGTGCCTGGACCTGGCCGAGCAGGCGGGCCGGGCGGGAGGGCTGGCGCCGGCCTGGCTCAGCGGCGGCAACGAGGTCGCCGTGGCCGCCTTCCTCGCCGGCCGCATCGGCTGGGGCGCCATCGCCGAGGTCGTGGCCGACACGCTGGACGCCTGCGACCAGGTGCCCGTGGCCGACGCCGCCGACGTGGTGGAGGCGGACCGGCGGGCCCGCGAGTGCGCCGAGCGCTCGGTGCGACGACGCGAGCGGGCCGCGTGAGCAGCCCCCCCGTCGGCACCGCCCACCCCGACCGCACCCCGCGCCCCACCCCGCCCGCCCGCCCCCACCGGGCCGTGCCCGCGCCCGCACCGGACCAGCGTCCGGCGGTGGCCCGGCTGGTGGCCGTGGTGGTGGCGCTGGTCGTGCTGGCCGTGGTCACCCACACCACGGCGGTCCTCGTCGTCGTGGTGGCGCTGATCGTCATGATCATGCTGCACGAGCTCGGCCACCTCCTCACGGCCAAGTGGGGCCACATGAAGGTCACCGAGTACTTCCTCGGCTTCGGGCCCCGCCTGTGGTCGATCCGGCGCGGCGAGACCGAGTACGGGATCAAGGCCATCCCGGCCGGGGGGTACGTGAAGATCCTCGGCATGACCAGCGCCGAGGAGGTCGACCCCGCCGACGAGCCGCGTACCTACCGCCAGCAGCCCTTCCACAACCGGCTGCTCGTCGCCGTGGCGGGCTCCGCCATGCACGGGGTCATGGCGCTGCTGCTGCTGTGGGGACTCGCCGTGTTCGTCGGGGTGCCGCAGGCCGATGCCGTCGCCGTGACCGGCTATTCGGCCATCGGCCACAGCGCCGACCCGGCGCGCGCCGCGGGCATCCGACCCGGGGACGTCGTGGTGAGCGTGGCTGGCAGGGCCGTGCATTCGCCCCAGGACCTGCAGCGCGTCATCTCGCACAGCGCGGGCCGATCGGTGACGGTGGTGGTGGAGCGCCACGGCCGGCGCCGCAGCCTCGACGTGACCCCGCAGGCCGACCCGGCGGTGAAGGGCGCCAACGGGCGCATCGGCGTCGTCATCGCCAATCCCGTGGCGACGAGCAACCCGGCGGTGGGGGTCGTGCGCGCCGGGCAGATGTTGGCCCGGGACGTGTCCCTCTCCTTCCAGGGCATCGGCCAGACGTTCTCGGCGAGCGGGATCGCCAGCTACTTCCACGACCTGACCAACGCCCATGCCGCCGACCAGGCGGCCCGGACCGGCGACCGCGTCTCCTCGATCTACGGCGCGGCCCGTTTCGCCGTGCAGGGGGCGCGGGCGGGCGCCTACTGGCTCATCAACGTCCTGGTCCTGATCATCGTGTTCGTCGGGATCCTGAACCTGTTCCCGATGCTGCCCCTCGACGGGGGCCACGTGCTCATCGCCGTGTACGAGCGCATCCGCAGCCGGCGCGGCCGCATGTACCACGCGGACGTCAACAAGCTCGCACCCGTCGCCTACGCGTTCGTCCTGCTGCTCGGGTTCATCGTCCTGTCGTCGCTGTACCTCGACATCACGCACCCCATCAAGAACCCGTTCCAGTAGGCCCGGACCCGTGTCCCCCGTACCGCCCGACGTGTTCCCAGCAGACAGGGAGACCACCTGATGGCCCGCCAGACCCAGGTCGCCGCCGTCCGCCGCACCACCCGGCAGATCCACGTGGGAACGGTCGCCGTCGGCGGCGGGGCACCGATCTCGGTGCAGTCGATGACCACCACCAAGACGGCGGACGTGGAGGGCACGCTGGCGCAGATCTACGCCCTGGCGGCGGCCGGCGCCGACATCGTGCGGTGCACGTGCAACGAGCAGCAGGCCGCCGAGGGGCTCGCCCACATGGTGCCGCGCTCACCGGTCCCCCTGATCGCCGACATCCACTTCCACCACGAGATGGCGCTGGCCGCGCTCGAGGCCGGCGTCCAGGGACTGCGGCTCAACCCCGGGAACCTCCGCAAGGAGGCCGAGATCAAGCAGGTCGCCCAGGAGGCGAAGGACCGCGGCGTGCCCATCCGGATCGGGGTGAACGCGGGGTCGCTGCACCCCGAGCTCTACAAGCGCTTCGGCGGCGCCACCCCCGAGGCCCTGGTGGAGTCGGCGCGCATGGAGCTCGCCTACTTCGACGAGGTGGGGTTCGACGACGTGAAGATCTCGGTGAAGGCGTCGTCGGTGCCGCTCATGATCGCTGCCTACCGCCTGGCCGCGGAGACGTTCGACCACCCGCTCCACCTCGGGGTCACCGAGGCGGGCCCGCCCCCCGCCGGCCTGGTGAAAGGGACGGCGGGCATCGGCACCCTGCTGGCCGAGGGGATCGGCGACACCATCCGCTACTCGCTCACCGCCGACCCGGTCGAGGAGGTCCGCGCCGGGCGTCAGCTGCTCGAGGCGTTGGGGCTGCGCGAGCGCAAGAACGTCGACCTCATCGCCTGCCCGTCGTGCGGGCGCGCCGAGATCGACGTGATCGGCGTGGCCCGGGCCGCGCAGGAGGCGCTCGAGTCGCGGGAGCTGCCCATCCAGGTGGCGGTGATGGGCTGCGTGGTGAACGGCCCCGGTGAGGCGCGCGAGGCGGATCTCGGCATCGCGGCGGGACGGCACCGCGGCCACCTGTTCATCAAGGGGAAGATCGTCAGGGTCGTCCCCGAGGCCGACATGGTGGCTGCCCTGGTGGAAGAGGCCGAGAAGCTCGTGGCCGAAGGGGTCGACGCCCGTCTGGCGGCCGCCGACGCCGGAGCCGAGGCCGAGGCCGAGGCCGATCGGCGGAGCCTGCTCGAGTCCAAGGGCGCCGACGCCAACCACAGCGCCCAGAAGGTCGAGCTCATCCGGCGGACGGTCGACGAGGAGCGCGAGCGTCAGTAGGCGCGGCCCACCACGGCCACGAGCTCGGCGTCGTCGGAGCCCTCGCCGGGGCCCGGCAGCGTGCCGTCGGGCCGCATCAGGAGGCGCACCGACATGCCGGCGTCGTTGAGCCGGGACTCGCCATCCGCGCCGAGCGCGGTCGCCGGGACCACGGCGAAGCCGGTGCGTGCCGCCTCCTCGGCGTCCCCGAGCGTGGTCACCTCCAACGTCGCCTGGCGCCGGCGCTCGGTGGCCTCGGCGAGCAGGGCGGCCTGGGCGGCGTCGAGCGCGGCGCGCACCGCCACCTCGAGCCCCCCCAGCGCGACCTTGTCCTTGGTGCCCGTGTCGCGGCGCACGAGCACGGCTTCGCCGGCGTCGAGCTCGCGCGGGCCGACCTCGACGCGCACCGGGACGCCCTTCAGCTCCCAGTCGACCACCCGGCGCCCGAACGACGTGTCGGTCCGGCCGTCGAGCTGGACGCGTAATCCGGCCTCCGACAGCCCGGCCGCCATGGCCGCCGCCTTGTCGCCCGCGCCGTCCTCGTCGCGGACGAGGAGGACCACGACCTGCACGGGCGCGAGCCGCGGGGGGACGCGCAGGCCGTCGTCGTCGCCGTGCGCCATCACCAGCGCGCCCATGAGGCGGGTGGAGGCCCCCCACGACGTCTGCCAGACGTTGACCTCGGTCCCCGTCTCGTCGAGGAAGGCGGTGCCGAAGGCCCGGGAGAAGTTCTGGCCGAGCTCGTGGCTCGTGCCCATCTGCAGCGCCTTGCCGTCGCGCATCATGGCCTCGCACGTCCAGGTGGCGGTGGCCCCGGAGAAGCGCTCGCGTTCGGTCTTGCGGCCCATCAGGATGGGGATGGCGAGGACGTTCACCATGAAGTCCTCGTAGACGTCGCGCATGATCCTGAGCGCGAACTCCCGCGCCTCGCCCTCGGTGGCGTGCGCGGTGTGCCCTTCCTGCCACAGGAACTCGGTGGTCCGCAGGAAGAGGCGGGGGCGCAGCTCCCAGCGCACGACGTTGGCCCACTGGTTGATGAGCAGCGGCAGGTCCCGGTAGCTCTGGATCCACTTGGCGAAGTAGGCGTTGACGATGGTCTCGCTGGTGGGGCGCACGACGACCGGCTCGTCGAGCTCCTTGCCACCACCGTGCGTCACGACGGCGAGCTCGGGGCTGAACCCCTCGACGTGGGCGGCCTCCTTGTGGAGGTAGCTCTCGGGGATGAACAGCGGGAAGTACGCGTTCGAGACGCCGGCGTCCTTGATGCGGGCGTCGATCTCGGCCTGCATGCGCTCCCAGATGGCGTACCCGTACGGTCTGATCACCATGGTCCCGCGGACGGGGCCGTTGTCGGCCAGCTCCGCCTTCGCCAGGACGTCCTGGTACCACTGGGGGAAGTCGTCAGCCTGTGCGGTGAGGACGCGTGCGCGTGGCATGGCGCAGGATGCTACGGCCTCGGGCAGGCGCCCGAGGCCGGTGAGGGCTCAGCGACCGTCGTCCCCGGCGCGTGGGGGACTGTGCCGGGCGTCATGGACGATGCGCCGGCCCGACACGAACTCGGGGCGGATCGCCACCACGTGCTCGCGGGGGCCCGGCGCCCAGGGCCGCACGGGCAGGTGCTCGGCGCGCGCCAGCAGGGCGGGGTCCCTGATCTCGTCGGCCAGCCCGACCACCAGGACGCTCCACCCCTCGTGGTAGAGGGGGTCGATGTCGTCGACCTCGAAGGCGACGACGGCGTTGTGAACGGCCGCGTCGAGCTTGGTCCCCGACCCTGTCCGGAAGACGACCGTCCCGTCGAGCAACCCGTAGTTCACGGGGAACACGGCCGGGACGGCCCCGATCGACACCGCCACCCGGCCCACGCCGCGGTCGCCGATCAGCGCGAGGCATTCGTCTTCGTCGAGGGGGGCGATGCCCTCGTCGAACATCGGCGGCATGTCCCCAGACTGGGCGCTGGCCGCGGTGGCGTCATAGGGGCCAAGGTCACGAACCCCGGGCGGGTTCGGCGCGCCGTCGCCGGGATCGGGCTCCCGCGGTGCTGGCCCCCGGGGTCGGGACGTCGGGCACGGTCGGGCTCCGTCCGACCGCGGCCCGGGCTCGTCCCGCCACGGGCGGGCATCGTCGAGGCCCGGTGGGGCCCGGCGGTGCCGCCCGACCGGTGGCCGTCGGGTCCCGTCGACGGGGTGTCGGGGCCGTGTTCGGCGCCGAGGGGCGCGCGAGGCTGGCTGGTATACTTCCTCCGCCGTTCGAACCGGGTGGAGATGTGCGTCGAAGCGTGGGCGGGCAGCCCACGCTTTTGCTTTCACAGCCGGTGCGGGTCGGCGACGGTGTGACGCTGGAGGGACCGAGGGAGGTGGACGACAAGGTGGAAGACGAGCTCACCGAACTGCTCGCGTCCACCGTCGAGCCCCTGGGCCTCGAGCTCGTCGAGGTCGACCGCCGCGCCGGCTCGGTGCGCGTCGTGGTGGACCGGCCCGGTGGCGCCGATCTCGAAGCCCTGGCCGAGGCCACACGGGCCGTGTCCGTCGTGCTCGACGACCACGACCCGTTCCCGGGACGGCGCTACACCCTCGAGGTGTCGAGCCCCGGCGTGGAGCGGCCGTTGCGGACCCCGGCCCAATTCGCCCGTGCCGTCGGTGAGAAGGTGAGCGTGCGCACCGTCGCCGGCGGCCAGGGGGAGCGCCGCGTCACGGGGCGGCTGACGGCCGTCGACGAGGACGGCTTCGTCCTACAGGGCGAGGACCTGCCGGACGGCGAGCGCCGCCTCGGCTACGCGGAGGTCGAGCGGGCGCGCACGGTCTTCGACTGGGGAACGTCGTCCCGCCCGGGCGGCCCGGGGCGCGCGCCGCGCCAGGCTGCCCGAGCGCCGCGGGCGGCCGGGAGGAAGAAGGTGGCGACGCCATGAGCAAGGCCAACTTCGAGTTCCTCGACGCCTTGGGCCAGATCGCACGCGACAAGGGGATCTCGGTCGAGACCCTCCTCGACGCCCTGGCCAACGCGCTGGTCGCCGCCTACAAGCGGCGCCCGGGGGCGGCCGAGGAGGCCGTCGTCACCGTCGACCCCGAGTCGGGTGAGATCCGTGTCTACGGGCAGGAGCTCGACGAGGACGGCAACGTCATCCGTGAGTGGGACGACACGCCCGACGACTTCGGCCGCATCGCCGCCCAGACCGCCAAGCAGGTCATCTTCCAGCGCATCCGGGAGGCCGAGCGCGACCTGAAGTACGAGGAGTACGCCGGGCGCGAGGGCGACATCGTCACGGGCATCGTGCAGCAGACCGACAACCGCTACACGCTCCTCGACCTGGGCAAGGTGGAGGCGCTGCTGCCCCAGGCGGAGCAGGTCCCCTACGAGCGCTACGAGCACGGCGCGCGCCTGAAGGCGTACATCGTGGAGGTCCGCAAGACGACCAAGGGCCCCCAGATCGTGGTGAGCAGGAGCCACCCCGGGCTGGTCAAGCGCCTCTTCGAGCTCGAGGTACCGGAGATCTCCTCCGGTGTGGTGGAGATCAGGGCGGCGGCGCGCGAGCCCGGACACCGGACGAAGATCGCCGTGTGGTCCAACGACCCGAACGTCGACCCCGTCGGGGCGTGCGTCGGCGCCCGGGGCTCGCGGGTCCGCATGGTGACCAACGAGCTGCGCGGCGAGCGCATCGACGTCGTGCCCTTTGCCGACGACCCGGTCGAGTTCATCCAGGCCGCGCTGCAGCCGGCGCGCGTGCGCGAGGTCCGTCTCGACGACGAGACCGGGACCGCCACCGTGGTCGTGAGCGACTACCAGCTGTCGCTGGCCATCGGCAAGGAGGGCCAGAACGCCCGCCTGGCGGCCCGGCTCACCGGCTGGCGGGTCGACATCAAGAGCGAGACCCAGCTCGCCGAGGAAGAGGCGGGGTACGGCGAGGAATGGGCGGAAGGGGAGTGGGTCGAGAACGAGGCCGGGGAGATGGTGTGGCAGCCGGCCGAGGGCGGCGAGGCCGTGTCCGCGACGGAGTGGTCCCGCGCCGCGGCGGGTGGCGGCCCGGACGCGCCCCCCTCCCCGGGGGAGGAGCCCAAGGCCGAGGAGCCCAAGGCCGAAGAGCCCAAGGCCGAGGAGCCCAAGGCCGAGGAGCCGGTGCCCGACGCCGACGCGACCGAGGAGAAGCCCGACGAGTCGGTGCAGGACGAGCAGAAGCCGGACGACGAGCCGGAGCGCACGGCATAGCGCCGCTCCGCACCTGTGTGGGCTGTCGGCGGACAGCCCCGCCGGAGTCGCTCGTCCGCCTGCGGCGGCGGGCCGACGGCGGGCTGGCGGTCGGGCCGGGCCCCGGACGGGGCGCCTGGCTGTGTCGGGGTTCACCCTCGTGCGTGGACCAGGCGCAGCGGCGCGGGGCGTTCGGGCGGGCGTTGCGGGCGGACGTGGTGCCTGCGGCCGTCGAAGGCCTCCGTAGGCTGGTGGAAAGCACCGCGCCCTCCGGCGAGGGCGGTGCCCATGTGTGCGAGGATGGTGGGTCGGGCCGGAGTGCCGGCCCATCTCCGAACGAGGAAGAAGGACTGTAGGAGCCCTTGCCGAAGAAGATCCGCGTCTACGAGTTGGCCCGTGAGCTCGGCCTGTCGAACAAAGAGGCACTCGACCTCTGCGTGTCGTTGGGCATCGGGGTGAAGAGCCACTCGTCCTCGATCGAGGACGCTCAGGCCGATCGCGTCCGTCGCAAGGCCGACAGCGAGGGGCTTCGCCGCGCCGTGCAACCGGAGGAGCCGGAGGAGCCCAAGCCGGCCCGCCCGACCTCCTCGCGTCCCGCGCCCGACGAGGACCGGGCCGTCCCGCCGGCCGGCCCGTCCACGGGCACCGCGGGGCCCCCGCCGCCCCCGCGCCAGCGCCTCGTGACCAGCCGTCCGGCCAGTGAGGTCTCCCTACCGCCGCCGCCGTCGTCCGCCCGCCCGACGCCCCCGCCGGCCCGCCCGGTACCGCCGCGTACGGCCCCGCCCTCGGTGGCCCCGTTGGCGCCGGCCGCCGCCCAGGCGCCGCCCCGCCCGGCACCCGCACCAGCGGCACCAGCGGCACCCACGGCACCAGCGGCACCAGCGGCACCAGCGGCACCAGCGGCACCAGCGGCACCAGCGGCACGGCCGCCGATGAGCTCGTCGGGACGGCCCATCCCACCCCCACCCGGGCCCCCCCGGTCGAACTCGGGACGGCCTATCCCGCCGCCCCCGGGCCGGCGGGCGCCGGCCGGCAGTCCGCGCCCCGGCGGCGGTCCCGGTGGTGGCGGGCGCCCCGGCATGGGCGGTCCGCGCCCCGGCGGCGGCCCGCCCGGTCGCGGAGGTGTCGGTGCAGGAGGGTTCGGCGGCCGCGGCGGTCCGGGTGGTGCGGGAGGGTTCGGCGGCCGCCCCGGCGGGGGGCCGCCCCCGCCCGGCCTGCGCGGTGGGCCCGGTGGGCGGGGTCGACCCCCGCAGCGCCGGCCCCGACGCCGGCGGCGCAATCTCGAGGAGCTCGAGCCCACCCAGCTCACCACCTACACGCCGTCGAACGCCCCGGTCCCCGATTCCGAGGTCATCGTGGAGCGGGGGTTGACCCCGCGCGAGCTCGGGCCCAAGCTCAACCGGTCGGCCGGTGACGTCATCCGCTTCCTGTTCCTGCAGGGAGAGGTGGTCACCGCCACCCAGTCACTGAGCGACGACATGATCGAGCTGTTCGCGGCCGAGATCGGGGCCCGGATCCGGCTCGTCGACCCCGGTGAGGAGCAGGAGGCCGAGCTCCAGGCGAAGTACTTCGAGGAGGAAGAAGAAGAGCGCGAGGAGGACCTCCGGCCCCGGCCACCGGTGGTGACGGTGATGGGCCACGTCGACCACGGCAAGACGCTCCTGCTCGACCGCATCCGCTCCGCCAACGTGGTGGCGGGGGAGGCCGGCGGGATCACCCAGCACATCGGGGCGTACCAGGCGGAGGCGGGCGGGCGCCGCATCACGTTCATCGACACGCCGGGCCACCAGGCGTTCACCGCCATGCGGGCGCGCGGTGCCGAGGTGACCGACATCGTCGTGCTCGTGGTGGCGGCCGACGACGGGGTCATGCCCCAGACCGTGGAGGCCATCGACCACGCGCGGGCGGCCGACGTTCCCATCGTCGTGGCCGTGAACAAGATCGACCGGGCGGACGCCAACGTCGACCGGGTGCTCCAGCAGTTGTCGGAGCGCGGCCTCACTCCCGAGGCGTGGGGCGGCGACACCATCGTGTGCGAGGTGTCGGCCCTGCAGGGGACCGGCATCGACGACCTGCTCGAGCACCTGCTGGTGGTCGCCGACCTCGAGGAGCTCCAGGCGAGCCCCGAAGCCCGCGGCCGCGGCGTGGTGCTGGAGGCCAACCTCGAGTCGGGGCGCGGCCCCGTCGCCACCGTCATCGTGCAGAGCGGGACGCTGCGCGTGGGCGACCCGGTCGTCGCCGGCGCGGCGTGGGGCAAGGTGAAGGCCCTCATCGACGACCACGGCGACCAGGTGAAGGAGGCCCCGCCGTCCACGCCCGTGCAGGTGCTGGGGTTCTCAGAGCCCCCGGCCGCCGGCGACGAGTTCCGGGTCACATCCGACCAGACGACGGCCCGCACCATCGGCGAGGCCCGGGAGCGCCGCTACCGGGTGGCGGGGCACGCACCGTCACCGACCGCCCCCGGGGCCAAGCTCGAGGACCTGTTCGAGCAGATCCAACGGGGCGAGGCGGCGACGCTCAACCTGATCCTGAAGGCCGACGTCCAGGGCACGCTCGAGGCCATCACCGACAGCCTGCGCAAGCTGGAGCGGCCGGACGTCAAGCTGAGCTTCGTGCACCGCGGTGTCGGAGGGATCACCGAATACGACGTCCAGCTGGCGGTGGCGTCGAACGCCACCATCATCGGCTTCAACGTCCGACCCGACCGGCGGGCACGCGAGATGGCCGGCGAGCGGGGCGTGGGCATCCGGACCTACGAGGTGATCTACAAGCTGCTCGAGGACATCGAAGCGGCCATGGTGGGCATGCTCACCCCGGAGTTCGAGGAGGTCGTCACCGGCGAGGCCGAGGTGCGCGAGGTCTTCCGTGTCCCCCGGGTGGGCGCGGTGGCGGGCTGCTTCGTCCGCGATGGCGTGATCACCCGTGGCTCGAAGGTCCGGTTCCTGCGTGAGGGCGTGGTGATCTGGAAGGGGTCGATCACCTCGCTGCGCCGGTTCAAGGAGGACGTGCGCGAGGTGCAGGCCGGGTTCGAGTGCGGTATCGGGCTGTCGGACTTCCAAGACCTGCACGGCGGCGACATCATCGAGACCTTCGAGGAGCGGGAGATCCCCCGCACCTGAGCGGGCGGGCCCGGTCGCCGTGCCGGGCGGCCGGCGGCGCGGCGCACCCGCCGGCGGGCCCCGTGCCCGCCCGGCGTCCCGGACGAGGCCTTGGCCCCAGAGGAGGAGGTGCAGTGGCCGGACGCCGGCGCGAGAGCAGGGCCGCCGCGGCGTACCCGCGCACGGCGCGCGTGAACGAGGTCCTGCGCGAGGTGGTGGCCGAGGCGATCGAGCGCCTGGCGGACCACGACGAGCGCCTCCGGCTCGTCACCGTGACCGCGGTGGACACCGCACCGGACCTCTCGCACGCCACCGTGTACCTGAGCTCGCTGCCGTCACCCGCCCTGGAGGCCCTGACCGAGCAGCGTCGATCGCTGCAGAGCGCCATCGGGCGCCAGGTGCGCATGAAGCGCACGCCGCAGCTCGGGTTCGAGCCGGACCCCGCCGTCGCCCACGGGCTGCGGGTGGAGGAGATCCTCCGTACCATCC
The DNA here is from genome assembly GCA_035531755.1 of Acidimicrobiales bacterium. Lineage (NCBI taxonomy): Bacteria > Bacillati > Actinomycetota > Acidimicrobiia > Acidimicrobiales > Acidimicrobiales bacterium. Next base: position 85,885 of record DATKSK010000003.1, read on the forward strand.
GTCGCACCCCCGACGACGCGGCCCCCGACGACGCTGCCCCCGACGACGCGGCCCCCGGCGACGCGGCCCCCGGCGAGCGGGAGGACCGTGGCGCCGGGTAGGGCCGGGGGCGGCGCCGAGACGATCGGCATGGTGGTGGTCGACAAGGAGGCCGGGTGGACCTCGCACGACGCCGTCGCCCGTTGCCGGCGCATCTTCGGCCAACGCCGAGTGGGCCACGCCGGCACGCTCGACCCCGACGCCACCGGCGTGCTGCTCGTGGGGCTGGGCCGCTTCACGCGCATGCTGCGCTTCCTGGGGGGCCTGTCCAAGTCGTACGAGGGTGAGGTCGTGCTGGGCCGCGCCACGAGCACGCTCGACGCGTCGGGCGATGTCACCGGGACGTGGGACATGGCGGGCGTGACCTTGCAGCAAGCACGTGCGGCGGCATCGTCGCTCACGGGCGTGGTCGCGCAGGTCCCACCGATGGTGTCGGCCCGAAAGGTGGGCGGCCGACGCCTGCACGAGTTGGCCCGGGCCGGCATCGAGGTGGAGCGCGAGGCCCGGCCCGTCACGGTGGAGCGCTTCGACGTGTCGCCGTCGGCGGCGGGCGACCCCGGCGTGTTCCGCATCCAGGTCGACTGCTCGTCGGGGACCTACATCCGCGTGCTGGCCGCCGACCTCGGGACGGCACTCGGAGGTGGCGCCCATTTGCGCAACCTCCGACGGACCGGCATCGGGTCGTTCGGGGTGCAGGAGGCGCACACCCTCGACGCCCTCAGCCCCGCGCACGTGCTGCGTCCCGCCCAGGCCCTGCGCGACCTGGTCCAGGTGGAGGTGGACGTGGCCGTGGCGCGCTCGGTCTCGCACGGACTCGCCCTCGACCGCGTGTCGCTGGGGGCCTCCGGCGACGGGCCCTGGGCGCTGGTCGACGGGCGCGGTGACCTGCTGGCGGTGTACGAGGCCACCGGCACCGACCGCATCGTGGCGGCGTGCGTCCTCGCCGGTAGCGGCTGAGCACAGGCGGGCCCGGCCGCCCCCGCCGGGCGGTGCCGCTCACCCGGCGCGCGGCGAGTGACGCTCGACGACGACCGCCACCCATCGGGGCGGCAGACGGGCACAGGTAACCTCGTCGCCATGGAGGTGGTCGTCGGCCCCGAGCACTGCACACCGCCCGACAGCGGCTCGGCCGTGACGATCGGTGCCTACGACGGCGTGCACCTCGGGCACCGCCACCTCCTCGCCGAGCTCCGGAGGAGGGCGGCGCCCCCGCGGTTGACCAGCACCGTCGTGACCTTCGACCGCCACCCCGCCACGGTGGTCCGACCGCAGTCGGCGCCGCTGCTGCTCACCGACCTCGACCAGAAGCTCGAGCTCCTGGCGTCGACCGGCGTCGACCGCACCGTGGTGGTCCCCTTCGACGAGGCGCGGGCGGCCGAGACGGCGGAGGACTTCGTCCGCGAAGTGCTGGTCGGTGCCCTCGGCGCCCGCCTGGTGGTGGTGGGCGCGGACTTCCACTTCGGGCACCGGCGCGCCGGCAACGTGGCCCTGCTCGGCGAGATGGGGGCGCGGCACGGGTTCGAGGTCGTCGGGTTCCCGCTCGAGCACGACGCGGCCCGCCGGGCCGTGTCCTCCACCCGCATCCGCCAGCTCCTCGCCGACGGTGACGTGGCCGGGGCGGCCGAGCTGCTCGGCCGCCCCCACCAGGTGCGCGGCCTCGTGGTGCACGGCGACGGCCGTGGGGGCCCCGAGCTCGGCTACCCGACGGCCAACGTGACCCTGCCCGACGAGCTGGCCCGGCCGGGCGAGGGGATCTACGCCTGCTGGTACGAGCGGCCCGACGGCTCGGTCCACCCCGCGGCGGTGTCGCTGGGGCGGCGCCCGACGTTCCACGCCGCCGGGAGCCCGGTGCTCGAGGCCTTCCTGCTCGATTTCGACGGGGACCTGTACGCCGAGCCCGCCCGGGTCTCCTTCGTGGCCAGGCTGCGCGAGGAGCGGCGGTTCGACTCCACCGAGGCCCTCGTCCGCCAGATGAACGACGATGTCGCCGCCGCCCGGGCGGCCCTCACCACGGCGTCGCGCTGATCGCCGGGGGCCGCTCCCGGGCGCCCGGCGTCGCCCACCCGTCGTCGCCCGGGCGTCGGGGTGGCCGTCCTGCTAGAGTAGGTGCCCAGCCGGGACGCCGTCCCGGTCGGATCCGGGCCGGGGCGGCCGAGCATCGACGCCCGACCGCCCCCGAGTAATTCCGAGGTCGTTTCCCCCCACCATGGCTGAGAAGTCCGCGACGATCGCCGAACATCGCCTGCACGAGACCGACACAGGCTCGCCCGAGGTGCAGATCGCGCTCCTGACCGAGCGCATCACCCTGCTCACCGAGCACCTGAAGGTCCACAAGGGCGACCATCACACCCGGCGAGGGTTGATGAAGATCATCGGCCGTCGGCGCAGGCTGCTCGACTACGTGCGGGACAACGACGTCGAGCGCTACCGGTCGATCATCGGAAGGCTCGGCATCCGTCGCTAGGCGGTACCGGTCCCGGGTCGGCCGTCGGCCGGGCGGGGACCATCTCGGGTGGGATGGACCCATCCGGGCAGAGGGCGGACCGCCCGCCCGATCCAGATGGACCAGGACACCTGGCCAGCAGTCAGCTGCCAGTCGCCGGTCACCTGCGCCACCTTGCACCACCGTCGACCGCGCACCGCGGCCGGGACGGCGGGCAGCGGCGAGCGGGAGGTGGTCGACCACTGGGAACTGGCGTGGCGGTGTCCTCGAGCAAACGAGGAGACCCATGGCGGACGCCATCACCGTGTCGGCCCCCATCAGCGGGACCGACCGTACCTTTTCCATCGAGACGGGCAAGCTCGCCCTGCAGGCCGACGGCGCCGTCCTCGGCCGCATCGGCGACACCATGGTGCTCGTCACGGCCACCGCGGCGCGAGGCGCGCGGGAGGGGGCCGACTTCTTCCCCCTGACCGTCGACATCGAGGAGCGCATGTACGCGGCCGGGAAGATCCCCGGCTCCTTCTTCCGCCGGGAGGGGAGGGCGACCGACCAGGCCATCCTCACGTGCCGGCTGATCGACCGACCCCTGCGGCCGTCGTTCCCCGAGGGGTTCCGCAACGAGGTGCACGTGGTGGGGACGATCGTCGCCGCCGACCTCGTCAACCCCCACGACGTCCTGGCCATCAACTGCGCGTCGGCCGCCCTCATGCTGTCGGGCATCCCGTTCGACGGCCCCATCGGCGCGGTGCGCGTGGCGTGGTCGACCGAGGGCCAGTGGGTCCCGCACGCCACCTACCAGGAGGGCGACGCCTCGTGCTTCGAGCTGGTCGTGGCCGGGCGCGCCCTGTCGGACGAGCCCAATGCCGAGATCGCCATCATGATGGTGGAGGCCGGCGGTACCGAGGACTCCTGGCAGTACTTCGAGGCCGGGGCGCCCAAGGTGACCGAGGAGGTCCTCGCCGACGGGCTCCAGGCCGCCAAGACGTGGATCCGGGAGTCCATCGAGCTCCAGCGCGAGCTGGTGGCGAAGGCCGGCGCCAAGCCGACCATCTCCTACGACCTCTTCACCGACTACGGCAGCGACGTCTTCGAGCGCGTGGCGGCGGTGGGAGCCGACGCCGTGACCAAGGCGAACACCATCACGGAGAAGGCCGATCGCAACGCGGCGATCGACGCCGCCACGACCTCGATCATCGCCGAGCTGGCCCCCGAGTTCCCCGACCGCGAGCGCGAGATCAAGGCGGCGGTGCGGTCGTTCACCAAGAAGCTCGTGCGACGACGGATCGTCGAGGAGGGGATCCGCATCGACGGCCGGGGCACCGCCGACATCCGCTCGCTGTCGGCGGAGGTCGGCCTCCTGCCCACGGCGCACGGCTCGGCGCTGTTCCAGCGCGGTGAGACCCAGGTCCTCAACGTGACGACGCTGGGCATGCCGCGCATGAACCAGCTCCTCGACACCATCGGGACCGACGAGCACAAGCGGTACATGCACCACTACAACTTCCCGCCCTACTCGACCGGCGAGACCGGGTTCATGCGGGGCCCGAAGCGCCGCGAGATCGGCCACGGGCTCCTGGCGGAGCGGGCGCTGCTGCCGGTGGTGCCCTCCGAGGAGGAATTCCCCTACACGCTCCGGCTCGTGTCCGACGTGCTGTCGTCGAACGGTTCGACCTCGATGGCGTCGGTGTGCGGCTCGTCGCTGTCGCTCATGGACGCCGGCGTCCCGATCAAGGCGCCGGTGGCGGGCATCGCCATGGGCCTCGTGTACGACGAGGGCACCTACGTCACCCTGACCGACATCCTCGGGGCGGAGGACGCCTTCGGGGACATGGACTTCAAGGTGGCCGGCACGCACGACACGGTGACCGCCCTGCAACTGGACACGAAGATCGACGGGCTCCCCGCCGACGTGCTGGCCAAGGCCCTGCACCAGGCGCGTGACGCCCGGCTCCGCATCCTCGAGGTCATGGCGGGCGCCATCGCCGAGCCCCGTGCCGAGGTCTCGGACAACGCGCCCAAGATCGTGTCGTTCCAGATCCCGGTGGACCGCATCGGCGAGGTCATCGGGCCGAAGGGGAAGGTCATCAACGCCCTGCAGGCCGAGACCGGCACCGACATCGCGGTGGACGACGACGGCATGTACGGCATCGTCACCATCGGCGCCAAGGACGGCGGGGCCGTCTCCGAGGCCAAGCGCAGGATCTTCCTCATCGTCGATCCCCCGGAGGCCGAGGTGGGCGCGACGTACCCGGGCAAGGTGGTCAACATCACCAAGTTCGGCGCCTTCGTGAACATCCTCCCCGGCAGGGACGGGCTGTTGCACATCTCGAAGATCGGCGGTGGCAAGCGCGTCGACCGCGTGGAGGACGTGCTCTCGCTGGGCCAGGACCTCGAGGTGAAGGTCGACGACATCGACCCGCAGGGCAAGGTGTCGCTCTCCCTGGTGGGCGAGCCCCCGGCACCCTCGGGTGGCAACGGCGCCTCGGCCTCCTCCGGCGGCGGGTCGCGCGGCTCGGAGGGCCGGTCGCGCGGCGGTGACGGCGGGTCGCGCGGCTCGGAGGGCGGATCGCGCGGCGGTGACGGCGGGTCGCGCCCGCCGGTGGCGTCGTTCGAGGCCGCCTTCGAGGCCGAGCTCGTGAACGAACTGGGGAACCTCGGTCCCGGGCCCGCCACGGGTGGCGGCGACCGGGGCGGGGACCGCGGCGGCGACCGGGGCGGCGACCGGGGCGGCGACCGGGGCCGTGGCCGGTCCCGCGGCCCGCGTCGGCGGTGAGCCCCGCGGGCGCCGCCCGCGCGACGCCGACGGCCCGGCCGGGGTCATCCCGGCCGGCCGCGTCGTGAGGGCGCCGGCACCCGGTCGGGGATCGGGCGGGTGATCTGCGCCGAGGTGCTCGGGTGCGGCGCGCGGCTCGTGACCGAGCCGATGGCGGAGGCCCGCTCGGTCACCGTCGGCGTGTGGGTGGGGACGGGGTCGCGCGACGAGGACGCCCCCCGCGCCGGCGCGTCACACTTCCTGGAGCACCTGTTGTTCAAGGGGACGGCCACCTGGAGCGCGGAGGCCATCGCAGAGTCGGTCGACGAGGTCGGCGGCGATATGAACGCCTTCACGACCAAGGAGTACACGGCCTTCTACATCCGCCTGCTGGCCGAGCACCTCCCGCTCGGGCTCGACGTGCTGAGTGCCATCATGACGGCCCCCGCGCTTCGGGCCGAGGACGTCGAGGCCGAGCGCCAGGTCATCCTGGACGAGATCCTCATGCACGCCGACGAGCCCGCCGACTTCGCCGCCGAGCAGTGCACGGCGGCGATGTTCCCCGAGCATCCGCTCGGCCGCGAGGTCCTGGGGACCGCCGACAGCGTGGCGTCGCTCGACCGCGCCGAGATCCACCGGTTCTTCGACACCCACTACCGGGCCGGCAACCTCGTGGTGGCGGCTGCCGGTGACGTCGACCACGCGCACATCGCCGGCGAGGTCGAGCGGCGTTTCGCCGACCGGACCGGCGGGTCCTCGCCCGAGCGCGCCGCCCCGCTCGCCGCCGGCGAGCCCCTGGCCGTGCACCGCCGCGCCACCGAGCAAGTCCACCTGGTGGTGGGCATGCGCTGCCCCGGTCGACACTCGCCCGAGCGGTGGCCGCTGGCCGTGCTCAACCACGCCCTCGGCGGCGGGATCTCGAGCCGGCTGTTCCAGGAGGTGCGCGAGCGCCGCGGGCTGGCGTACTCGATCTGGTCGGAACGGACGCACTACGACGACGTCGGCACCCTGACGGTGAGCGTCGGCACCGCGCCCGAGCACGCCCGCGAGGTGCTGGCGCTCGTGCACGGTGAGCTCGACCGCATGGGAGCGGGGGGCATCACGCCCCGCGAGCTGGCGGTGGCCCAGGGCCACCTCCGGGCCGAGACGCTCCTGTCGCTGGAAGACTCGGGCGCGCGCATGAGCCGCATCGGGGCCAGCCTGTTGCTGCACGGGCGGGTGATGGAGGTCGACGAGGTGCTGGCCAAGGTGGAGGCCGTCACCGTGGACGACGTGGCGGCGGTGGCCGCCGACCTGGCGGGGGAGGCCCGGACGCTGTCGGTCGTGGGCCCCTTCGACCCCGACGGGTCCTGACCCCGTCGGCTCTGCGGCTTTCGCCACCCCTGTCGGCTTCGCCGGCACCGTCGTCGGTGCGTCGGGTCGCCGTCCCGGCGCGTCGCCGTCCCGGCGCGTCGCCGTCCCGGCGCGTCGACAGGTGATCCACCGCCGGTAGGGTTGGCCCGATGGTGCGCGTGGGTGTGCTCGGCGCAGGGGGGCGCATGGGGCGCGAGGTGTGCCACGCCATCACCGACGACCCCGAACTGGAGCTGGTGGCGGCCGTCGACCCCCGACTGGCCGGCATCGACCTGCGTCAGGTGACCGGGGTCGACGTCGGGGGCCTCCAGGTGGCGAGCGGCGTGGAGGCCCTCGAGCGGGCCGGTGCCCAGGTGGCCGTCGACTTCACCGTGGCCGACGCCGCGGTCGGGCACATGCGCTGGTGCGCGGCGAACGGCGTCCACGCCGTGGTGGGGACCACCGGCATCGGCGAGCAGGTGCTCGGCGAGCTCCGGGCGGCGTTCGAGGGCTCGAGCGCCAACTGCGTGGTCGCCGCCAACTTCGCCATCGGGGCGGTCCTCATGATGCGGTTCGCCGAGCTGGCGGCGCCGTTCATGGACGGGGCCGAGATCGTGGAGCTCCACCACGACGGCAAGCTCGACGCGCCGTCCGGCACCGCCCTGCACACCGCCGAACGGGTGGCCGACGCACGCGAGGCCGCCGGTGCGGCCCCGTGGCCGGGGGACCGCACCAAGTCGGAGGTGGTGGCCGGGGCACGCGGCGGGGAGGGCCCCGGTGGGGTGCGCATCCACTCCATCCGCCTGCCGGGTCTGGTGGCCCACCAGGAAGTGATCCTGAGCGCCGTCGGGCAGAGCCTCACCATCCGGCACGACGCCTACGACCGCTCCTCGTTCATGCCGGGGATGGTCCTGGCGGTCAAGGCCGTGGCCGGCCGGCCGGGCCTCACCGTCGGGCTCGACACCCTCCTCGGATTCTGAGGGTACGGCGGTAGCCTGGGCCGGTGGACGGGCCCCGCCAACGCATCCTCGAGGCCACCTACGCATGCGTGGCGCGCTGGGGCCTCGCCAAGACGACGGTGGAGGACGCCGCGCGCGAGGCCGGGCTGTCGCGGGCGACGGTGTACCGGTACTTCCCCGGCGGCCGTGACGAGCTCGTCGACGCCGTGGTGTCGTGGCAGTACCTCCTCTTCTTCGGTCGCCTCTACGAGGAGGTGCACGGCGCCACCTCGCTCGAGGAGGTGCTCGAGCGAGGCCTCGTCTTCGCCCGGCGGTCGCTGCTCGCGCACGAGGTGCTCCAGAAGGTGCTCGAGACCGAGCCCGACGTCCTGATGCCCAAGCTCACCGTGGAGTCCAACCGGACGGTGGGGCTGATCAGCGGGTTCCTCGTCCCCTACCTGCACGAGCACGGCATGGCCGACGGCGTGGACGCCCACGCGGCCGCCGACTTCGTGGCCCGCATGATCCTGTCCTACATCTCGTCGCCCGGTCACTGGGACCTGGCGGACCCCGAGCAGGTGTCGGCCCTGGTGCGCGGTGAATTGCTCGCCGGCGTCGTGGCGGAGCCGAAGCCCGTCGCCGGCTGACCATCCCGCCGGCGGTGCCCGCCAGGCACGGGGGGCATTGACAATGAGACACGCCGGGCCATATTGTCTCGTCGTGGGCGTGCCGCGGCTCGAGTTGGTGCATGGGACGAGCCGCGCCGTCGCCGCCCCCGCCCCGCCCCCGCCGCCCGCCCGCGTGCGTGTCATCGACGGCGCCCTGGCGTGCATCGCCCGCCAGGGCGTGGCCAAGACCACCCTCGACGACGTGGCCCGGCAGGCCGGGTGCAGCCGGGCCACCGTCTACCGGGTGTTCCCCGGCGGCAAGGACGCCGTGCTCGGCGCCGTCGTCGACACCGAGGTGGCGCGTTTCTTCAGTGCGCTGGCGGTGCGCATGGGTGCGGCCACCGACCTCGAGGACGTGCTGGTGGCCGGGATGACCGAGGCCGCCGCCCGGATCACGGCGCACCCCGCTCTCGACCATCTCCTCCGGCACGAGCCGGAGCTCGTCCTGTCGCAGCTCGCATTCGCCCGCATGGACGACGTGCTCGCCGTCACCTGCGCGTTCACGACACCGTTCCTCGGTCGCTGGCTCGACCAGGGAGAGACCCGTCGTGTGGCCGAATGGGCGGCGCGCATCGTGGTGTCGTACCTGCTGTGCCCGGCCGACGGCGTCGACCTCACCGACACCGGGCAGGTCCGCCGCCTGGTTCGCACCTTCGTGTTGCCCGGCATCCGGGCACTGTCGCCGCGCGCCTTCGAGAGCGCGCCGGCGGGCGAGGCCCATCGGTCCGTCCACCGGTCCGTCCACCGATCCGAATCCAGCAGCAAGGGGGAAGCGTCATGACGCAGGAGATGCGCGACACGGCCGACATCATCGGACGCGACGACATCAACGATCTCGAGGCGATCCTCTCGGTCGTGAACACCGATGCCGACGAGGCGATGCACGGCGTGCACTCGGTGTACGACACCATCTTCACCTGGGACTACGAGAAGGGTCAGCGGCCCAAGCTCGAGAAGCTCTACGAGAAGGCCAAGCGGGCGCAGTGGAACGGCCAGACGGACCTCCCCTGGGAGACAGACGTCGACCAGGAGGCCCTGGTGGTGGCCAACGCCGCGGCCAACGGCGGGTTCGGCGAAGGCTTCGACGTGTCGGGGACCTCGCTGGCGCGGTGGGGCGAGCGTGAATGGATCCAGTTCGGCGTGGAGAGCCAGAACTGGACGCTGTCGCAGTTCATGCACGGCGAGCAGGGCGCGCTGGTGTGCACCGCCAAGATCGTGGAGTCGGTTCCCTGGATCGACGCCAAGTACTACGCCGCGACCCAGGTCATGGACGAAGCGCGCCACGTCGAGGTGTTCGCCAAGTACCTCGACGACAAGCTGTCGGGCCACTACCCGATCAACGCCCACCTGCGGATGCTGCTCGACGACATCATCGCCGACAGCCGGTGGGACATGACCTACCTCGGCATGCAGATCATGGTCGAGGGCCTCGCTCTGGCGGCGTTCGGCTTCATGCACCAGATGACGACCGAGCCGCTGCTCAAGCAGCTGCTGCGCTACGTCATGTCGGACGAGTCGCGCCATGTCGCCTTCGGGGTGCTGAGCCTCCAGGAGTACTACCAGCAGCTGAGCGCGGCCGAGATCCGCGAGCGCCAGGAGTTCGCCTTCGAGGCGGCCGTCCGGATGCGCGACCGCTTCCTCCAGCAAGAGGTCTGGAACCGCATGGGTGTCAACCCCAAGGAGATCGTCCCGCTGCTGATGCAGGTCCCCGAACGCCAGGTCTTCCAGTCGCTGCTGTTCTCCAAGATCGTGCCGAACTGCAAGAAGCTGGGCCTGCTCGACGCTGCCGACGGCTGGCTGCGCGAGCGCTTCACCGAGCTGGGCGTCATCGCCTTCGAGGACTGGGCCGACACGGGTGAGGAGTACGACAGCCTGCAGGCCACCCCCGCCACCGACGCCGTCGCCTCGTAGCCTCCCGGCGGGGGCGCCGGGCGCCGGGCCGGGGCGAGATAGCCTGACCCCATGATCTCGTCCGCCGGGGCCGGCCGTTTCGGAGCGGTGGTGACCGCCATGGTCACCCCGTTCGACGACGCCGGCATCCTGGACGTCGACGGCGCCGTCACCCTGGCGCGCTGGCTGACCGCCCACGGCAGCGACGGGCTGGTGGTGGCGGGCACGACCGGCGAGGGGCCGGTGCTCTCCGACGCCGAGCTGGGGGAGTTGTGGCGTGCCGTGTCCGAGGCCGTCACCGTCCCGGTGATCGCCGGCACGGGCTCCAACGACACCCGACACTCCATCGAGTGCACGAAGCTGGCCGCGGACGCCGGCGCGGCCGCAGCCCTGGTCGTCACCCCGTACTACTCGCGCCCGTCGCAGGCCGGCCTGGCGGCGCACTTCGCGGCGGTGGCGTCGGCGACCGCCCTGCCGGTGTTGCTCTACGACATCCCGGTGCGCGCCGGCCGCAAGATCGCCCACGACACCATGGTGCACCTGGCGCGCGACGTGCCCACCATCGTCGGCGTGAAGGACGCCGCGGGTGACCCGGCGGCGTCGGCCCGTGTGGTCGCCGAGACGCCCGACGGCTTCGAGCTCTACAGCGGCGACGACGCGCTGACGCTCCCGCTCCTGGCGGTCGGCGCCGTGGGCGTCGTGAGCGTGGCGTCGCATTGGGCCGGGAGCGAGATGGGGGACGTGGTGGCGGCCTTCGCCAAGGGGGACGCCGACGGCGCCCGCATGGCGAATGCGGCGTTGTTCGAATCCTACGACTTCGAGTCGAGCGAGGCCTTCCCGAACCCGCTGCCGGCGAAGGCCGCCTGCCGCGTGCTCGGGCTGCCGGTCGGCCAGTGCCGGCTGCCACTCGGCGTCGCACCGCCCGAGCTCGAGGAGCGGGCGCGTGGCGTGCTGCGCCGTCTCGGGCGGGACGTGCGCACCGCTGCCGGTGCGAGCGTTGGCGGCTCTGTTGGCTGACCCGGTCCGCATCACCTTTCTCGGCGGCCTGGGGGAGATCGGTCGCAACTGCGCGTGCATCGAGTCGGGCGGTCGCATCGTCGTCCTCGACTGCGGCGTCATGTTCCCGGAGCCCGACATGCCCGGGATCGACCTCGTCCTCCCCGACCTGTCCTACCTGCGCGACCATGCCGACGCCGTGGAGGCGGTGGTGCTCACCCACGGGCACGAGGACCACACCGGCGGCCTCGCCTTCTTGCTGCGGGACCTGTCGGTCCCCGTCTACGGATCGGCGCTGACGCTGGGCTTGGCCCGCAACCGGGTGGAAGAGGCGGGCCTCGAGGACCGGGCGACCTTCATCGAGGTCACCGACGGTTCGCGCCTGGCCATCGGCCCTTTCGAGGTGGAGTTCATCCCCGTGACGCACTCCGTGCCCCACGGCTTCGCCACTGCGTTCCACACCCCGCAGGGGGTCATCCTGCACTCGGGTGACTTCAAGATCGACCTGACGCCCGTGGACGGACGGCTCACGGACCTGGCGCGCATCGGCGCGCTGGCCGAGGGCCCCGGCGTGCGGCTGCTGCTGTCGGACTCCACCAACGCCGAGGAGCCCGGGTTCACCGAGACCGAGACAGCGGTGGGTGCCACCCTGCTGCGGCTGTTCCAGGCGCACGCCGGCCAGCGCCTGGTGGTGACGTGCTTCGCCAGCCACATCCACCGAGTGCAGCAGGTCATCGAGGCCGCCATCGCCACCGGGCGCAAGGTGGCCACCCTGGGCCGCTCCATGGCCAAGAACGTGGAGCTGGCCCGCCGGCTCGGCATCCTCGACATCCCCGCCGAGGCCTTCGTCGACGTCCAGCGCGTCGACGACATGGACCCGGGGAGCGTGTGCGTGGTGTCGACGGGCTCCCAGGGCGAGCCACTCTCCGCCCTCGCCCTCATGGCCGCCGGTGAGAGCAAGTGGTTGAAGCTGCGCGACGGCGACGTCGTGGTCATCAGCGCGCACCCGATCCCCGGCAACGAGTGGGCGGTCGGTCGGGTGATCGACGGCCTGCACCGTCGCGGCGCCGAGGTGATCCATACCGGCGTGGAGCCCGTGCACGTGAGCGGCCACGCCCGCCAGGGCGAGCTCAAGATCCTGTTGTCGGTGGCCAAGCCCGAATGGTTCATCCCCGTGCACGGCGAGTACCGGCACCTGGTGAACCACGTCCGGCTGGCGACGCGTATGGGCGTCGACGAGGACAAGGCCCTGTTGTGCGAGGACGGCGACTCGGTGGTGCTCGGCGACAAGGGCCTGCGCCGGGGTGACTCGGTACCGGCCGGCTTCCTCTACGTCGACGGGACCGTGGGCGACGTGGGCCACGGGGTCCTGCGCGATCGCCGGCTGCTCGCCGAGGAAGGTGTGGTCGTGGTGGTCGCCACCGTCGACCCGCACGCCGGCGAGGTCGTGGGCGCCCCCGAGATCATCACGCGGGGCTGGGTGCACGCCCCCGAGGCCGAGGAGCTGCTCGGCGAGGCGAGCGACGTGGTGCGCTCCGCCCTCGAGCAGGCGTTGGCCGACGGCGCCACCGACCACGAGATCCTCCGTCGGGCCGCCCGGCGGGCGCTGGGCAAGCTCGTGGGGGAGCGGACCCGGCGCCGCCCCATGATCGTCCCCGTCGTCGTCACCGTCTGAGAACAGCCGGCCCACCCGGTCCGGCCGGGCCCGTCGTGCCGGCCGCCCCGCCCCGCCCCACCACCTCGTTCCGCCCCGCTGCTTCGGAACCCGGCCGCAGGCCGGCGACGGTCCTCGGGCGGGCCTGGGGCGGCTGTTAGCGTTGGGGTCATTGTGGTGACGACCAAGCGCCGTCCGGGGAGTGCGCGCCCCGCCTCCCGTTCGGCAGCCGGTGGACGCCGGCCCACGCGCGGCGCCACGTCGCGCGCCGGGACCGCCCGAAAGCGCGCCACCACCAGGCGACGGGCCCGTACGACGTCCCCGGCCTGGCTGCGCGCCGCGGCCACGGTGCTGCAGGGCCACGCCGAGGACGCCTGGGGGATCGCCCTCGTCACGGTCGGGATCCTGGGTGCCCTGGCCATCTACGCCAACGCCCTCGGCCCGGTGGGCCACGGGGTGCGCCATGCCTTCGGCGCGGTGCTCGGCGTCGGCCGCTTCCTGGTCCCGCCGGCGTGCGGTGCGGCCGGGGGCCTCCTCGTCGCCGGCCGTCCACGGTACGAGCCGGTACGGTCGGGGATCGGGCTGGCCCTGGCGCTGGCCGGCGTCGCCGGCCTCGCCGGCCTCGCCGGTGGCGCGCCGCGGATCACCGCATCGGCCACGCGCCTCGCCGGCGCCGGCGGGTGGATCGGCGCGGCCGTGGGCAACCCTCTGCGATCAGGCCTCGGGGACTGGGGCGCCACCGTGGTCCTGCTGGCTCTCGTCACGTTGGCCCTGGTGCTGTTCACCGGGGTGACACTGCGGGCCGCCCTCCGGGGGACGGCCGCGGCGGCCTCGGAGCTGTGGCACCTGATGGTCCCCGACAGCGACGGCGACGACGACGACTCGACGAGCGACGACTCGACGAGCGACGCCGACGGCGCCGCCGCGGCACGGCCGGCCAAGGGGCAGCGGCAGCTCTTCGACTTCGACCAGTCCGGCCCGGCGGAGCCGGTCGTCCCTGCCACCGTGCTCGCCCGCCCCCCGGCGCCGGACCCCAACGTCGACCCCGACGCGGATCGCTCCGACGGCACCGCACCCGACACCAGGCATGCCGAGGCTCCCGACGAGGTGGCGGGAGAAGCCGCCGCCTTCACCGCGCCCGCGTCGGCGCCCGCGGCGCCCGCGCTCGGCGCTCCGCTGCGGATGGAGGCCGACGCCGCCGCGGGGGAGTGGCACCTGCCCCCCCTCGAGCTCCTGGCGCGGTCGAAGCCCCAGGAGTTCGACCGCGCCGAGATCGTCGCCGCGGGGCAAGCCCTCGTGACGTCCCTGGCGGCCCACGGCGTCGAGACGCGCCTGGTCGGCCACACCGTCGGGCCGACGGTGACGAGGTTCGAGCTCGAGCTCGGGCCCGGGGTCAAGGTGGCGCGGGTGACGAGCCTGGCGAAGGACATCGCCTACGCCATGGCGTCGGCGGACGTGCGCATCCTCGCCCCCATCCCCGGGAAGTCCGCCATCGGCGTGGAGGTCCCGAACCGCCGCCGGCAGCTCGTCACGCTCGGCGACGTTCTGGCCTCCGACGAGGCACGGAAGGCGACGCACCCGCTCGAGGTCGCGCTCGGTCGCGACATCGCGGGCCGGCCCGTGATGGTGAACCTGGCCGACATGCCCCACATCCTCATCTCCGGCGCCACCGGGGCCGGGAAGTCGTCGTGCATCAACTCTCTGCTGACCTCGGTGATGATGCGGGCCACGCCCGAGCAGCTGCGCCTCATCCTCGTGGACCCCAAGCGCGTGGAACTCGGCCAGTACAACGGCCTGCCCCACCTGCTCACCCAGGTCGTCGTCGACCCCAAGAAGGCGGCCAACGCGTTGGCGTGGGCGGTGACCGAGATGGAGCGTCGCTACGACGTGCTCGCCGAGGCGGGGATGCGTGACATCACCGGCTACAACGCCGCCATCGAGCGCGGGGAGCTCGAGGACGACGGGGCCGGAGTGCCCGACGACGATGCCGACACCGCCGACGACCTTGTCGACGACCTCGACCGGCGCGACGACGCCGCCAGCGCCGAAGCCGATGCCCACGCCCGGGCCGTGGCGCGTGTCGCCGAGTCGCGGGAAGCGGTGGCACCCACCGTGCAGCGCGAGCGCCTCCCCTTCGTGCTGGTGGTCGTGGACGAGCTGAACGACCTCATGATGGTGGCGGCCCGCGACGTCGAGGAGTCGGTGTGCCGGATCGCCCAGATGGCGCGGGCCGTGGGCATCCACCTCGTCCTGGCCACACAGCGGCCGTCGGTCGACGTCATCACCGGGGTGATCAAGGCGAACGTCCCGTCGCGGCTGGCCTTCTCGGTGTCCTCGCTCGCCGACAGCCGGGTCATCCTCGACCAGCCCGGGGCCGAGCGCCTGATCGGCAAGGGCGACATGCTGCTGCTCACGGCGTCGTCGTCGGTGCCGCGCCGGATCCAAGGCCCGTGGGTGGCCGAGAGCGAGGTGCGATCGGTGGTGGCGCACTGGCAGCGCCAGCGCAATCCCGAGTATGTGGCCGGCATCGCCGGCGGGGACGGGCCCACCACGGGCGGAGGTGCCTTCGACGACGACGACGACCTGCTCCCGGCGGCCATGGAGCTGGTCGTGCGCTCTCAGCTAGGGTCCACGTCGATGCTGCAGCGCAAGCTCCGGGTCGGCTTCTCGCGGGCGGGGCGACTGATGGACCTCCTCGAGCGGCGCGGGGTGGTGGGGCCGTCGGAAGGGTCCAAGGCCCGGGCGGTGCTCATGACGACCGACGAGCTCGAGGAGCTGTCCGACCGTTAGGCCCGTGGCCCGTCGCAGCGGCCGGCACAGTCGCAGGGCCCACGCGGCCGCGGAGCCGGACGGCGGGACGTCCGCCCCGACCACCGCCGCCGCTCGAACCACCGCCACCGCCACCGCCACCGCCACCAGCACCAGCACCAGCACCAGCACCAGCGCGCCGCCAGCGCCTGCGCCCGTTCTCGTGACGGACGGCGACGGGCTCGAGGCGGGCGTCGTCGACCACGCCGACGTCGGCACGTCGGCGGCACCCCTCGCCCTGCTGGCCCGGGAACCCGCCGCACCCGCGGCACCCGCGGCGGCACCCGACGGCGCAGTGGCAGGGGTGATCGCCAGCGGCGCCCCCCCGCCCGGCCCGGTGCTCCCGGCGTTGCCCGGCCGGTCCCGGCACCGGGCGTGGGCGGCGCCCGCAGTGCTCGTGAGCGTCGTGGTGGCGCTTGCCGCGGTGCAGTTGGCGCGGCCCGCCCCCACACCGACGTGGCACGGCGCCCTGCACGTGGCTTCGCCCGTCAGCGGGAGCGCACCGGCACTGCCGTGGCCCGCCACGGGCGGGGCGGCGGTGGCGGTCCCCGCGCTGGGGCTCATGATCCAGTCCGGGCCCGAGCCCGCCGTGCCCATCGCCAGCCTGGCCAAGCTCATGACCGCCTACCTGACGCTGCACGACCACCCGCTCGCCGCCGGCGACGACGGCCCCGAGATGCAGATCACGGCCGCCGACCAGGCCGAGGCGCAGGTCGAGGCGGCCGCCGGCGCCACGACCGTGCCCGTGGAGGAAGGGGAGGCGCTGACCGAGCGGCAGATGCTCGACGGGCTCATGGTGCATTCGGCGAACAACCTGGCCGACGTCCTGGCGCGCTGGGACGCCGGGACGGTGCCCGCCTTCGTGGTCAAGATGAACGCCACCGCCGCCGCGCTGGGGATGACCCACACCCACTACGCCGACGCCAGCGGACTGGACCCCGGCACGGCCGGCAACGCCGCCGACGTGCTACGGGTGACCGAAGCGGACATGGCCATGCCGACGTTCGGGGCGGTCGTCGCCCAACCGGCGGTGACCCTGCCGGTGGCGGGCGTCCTCCCCAACTACGTGCAGTCGGTCGGGACCGACGGCATCGTGGGCGTCAAGTCGGGTTTCACCCAGGCCGCCATGGGGTGCCTGGTGCTCGCGGGGGAGCGCGCCGTCAACGGCCGCCCGGTGCTCGTGCTCGCGGCCGTGACCGGACAGACCGGGGCCGACCCGCTGCGAGTCGCCAACCAGGTGGACGTGCAACTCATCGACGCCGTGGCGTCGGGGATGCGCACTGTCGACGTCGTGGAGCCGGGCACCCGGGTGGGGACGGTGACCGCTCCCTGGTCCCCCGCGGGCGTGCCGGCGGTCACCGCCGCCGGCGCGTCGGTGATCGCCTGGCCGGGCCTGCCGGTGCGGGTGCACGTGTGGCGCCGCTCCCTGCGTCCGGGCCTGACGCCGGGCAGCCGCGTGGGGACGGTGTCGGTGTCCGTCGGCGGCGAGCGCGCCGTGCTCCCGGTGCGCGTCACGGGGAGCCTGCGGGGCCCGTCCGTGGCCTGGCGCCTGGCGCGCCGCTGACCGGCGCCCGCGGCGCGGGGCGAGACCCCGCCCGACGGGGGCCGCGACCGGTGGATCCGCAGGCACGGGCAGGCGGGGGCCGCAGGGCCAGGGAGTACCCTGGCAGCCATGCGTGCCCGTGCCCCCGCCTCGGCGGCCAACCTCGGCCCGGGCTTCGACGTGCTGGCGCTCGCGCTCGACCTCTACGTCGAGGTGGAGGTCGACCCGGCCCCGCGCCTCGTGGTCCGGTCCGAGGGCGAGGGCGCCGACCTCGAAGAGGACGCCATGCACCTGGCGGCCCGCGTGGCCATCGACGTGACCGGTCACGACCGCCTCGCCATCACCGTCCGCTCCGCCATCCCCGTGGCACGCGGGCTCGGCTCGTCGGCCGCGCTCGCCGTGGCGGCGGCGGCGGCGGCGGGGTCGAAGGACCCGCTCGGGGTGGCTGCCCGCATCGACGGGCATCCCGAGAACGCGGCGGCCTCGGTCGTGGGCGGGCTGGTGGCGGCGACCATGGTGCGCGGCGCGGTCCGGGCGGTGCGCATGCCGCTCGACGGGGGCCTCGTGTTCGTGGCCATGGTGCCCGACCGCTCGCTGCCCACGGCCAAGGCCCGCCAGGCCCTGCCCCAACAGGTGGGCCGGACCGACGCCACCTTCAACCTGGGCCGGCTGTCGCTGCTCCTCGCCGGGCTGGCGGACCGCTCCCTGCTCATCAGGGAGGCGACCGAGGACCGCCTGCACCAGGACTACCGCAGCCCCCTGTTCCCCGAGGCCCCCCAGCTGCTCGGCCGCCTGGTGGCGGCGGGGGCGCTCGCCTCGTGCTGGTCGGGTGCGGGGCCGACGCTGCTGGGCCTGTGCGACGGCCAGGACGGCGAGCGGGTGCGCTCGGGGGCCGAGGCCGCCATGGAGGAGATCGGGGTCCCCGGCCGTGCCCTGCTGCTGCGGCCCGATGTGGAGGGCCTCATCGTCGAGGGCTCGCCTCACTGAGGCGTCGGCATGGCCCGCACCTTCCACATCCGCACGTTCGGCTGCCAGATGAACGTGCACGACTCCGAGCGGCTGGCGGGGATGCTCATCGCCGACGGGCTCGAGCCGGCGGCGGACGCCGAGCACGCCGACGTCGTCGTGCTCAACACGTGCTGCATCCGCGAGAACGCCGACAACAAGCTCTACGGCCACCTGGGCCACCTGAAGTCGCTGCGCGACCGCCGCCCGGGGATGCAGATCGCGGTGGGAGGCTGCCTGGCCCAGAAGGACGGCGAGGCACTGCGTCGGCGCGCCGGGCACGTCGACGTGGTCTTCGGCACCCACAACCTGGCGCGGGCGCCGGCCCTGCTCCGCCAGGCCGCCGCGGAGGGGCCCGTGGTCGAGGTCCTCGAGGCCGCGCCGCCCGACGACGGCCAGCTCGCCCACGCACTGTCGGCGGCGCGCGACCTCACCTACGCGGCGTGGGTCACCATCCAGACGGGCTGCGACAACTCGTGCGCCTTCTGCATCGTCCCGCAGGTGCGCGGCGCCGAGGTGAGCCGGCCCTTCGACGACGTCGTGGCGGAGGTGGCCGCGCTGGCGGCGCGCGGCGTCACCGACGTCACCCTGCTCGGGCAGAACGTCAACTCCTACGGCCGCGACCTCACACGCCGGCGCCCGTTGTTCTCGGCGCTGCTCCGGGCGGTGGGGGCCGTCGAGGGGGTGCGCCGGGTGCGGTACACGAGCCCGCACCCGAAGGACCTGCGGCCCGAGACCATGGCGGCCATGGCCGAGACACCGGCGGTGTGCGAGCACCTGCACCTGCCGCTGCAGTCGGGCAGCGACCGCGTCCTGAGCGCCATGCGGCGGGGGTACACCGCCGAGCGCTACCTGTCGCGGCTGGCCGCGGCGCGCGCCGCCGTCGACGACCTGGCGGTCACCACCGACATCATCGTGGGGTTCCCCGGTGAGACCGACGACGACTTCGAGCGCACCCTCGAGGTGGCCGCCGAGGCCGCCTACGACAGCGCCTACACGTTCATCTTCTCGCCGCGCCCCGGCACCAGGGCGGCGGCCATGACCGACCGCTTCGTGCCCGGGGACGTCGTGGCCGAGCGCTTCGAGCGCCTGCGCGTGGTGGTGGAGCGCTCCGCCCTGGCGCGTCACCGCGCCCGCATCGGCGGTGTCGAGGAGGTCCTCGTGGAGGGGCCGAGCCGGCGCGACCCCGGGACGGTCACGGGCCGGACGCGGCAGAACAAGCTGGTGCACTTCGCCCCACCGGCCGCCGGCGCCCCGGCCGAGGGTTCCTACGCCGAGGTGCTCGTCCGCGAGGCGGCGCCGCACCACCTCCGGGGCGTCCTGGTGGGCGTCACCGCGCCGGCCCGGCGGCGCATCCGGATCCCCGTCTCGGCCGGGTAGGCCGCGATGCGGCCGCCGCCGGCGACCGCCGCCCGGCGGCACGTGGCGCTGGTGGGCCCGACGGCGTCGGGCAAGTCGGCGCTGGCGCTCGACCTGGCGCGCCGGCGCCCCGAAGCCGAGCTGGTCTCGGTGGACTCCATGGGCGTCTACCGGGGTATGGACATCGGCACGGCCAAGCCCACCGCGGCGGAGCGGGCCGAGGTCCCGTACCACCTGCTCGACCTGGTCGGCCCCGACGAGGAGTTCACCGTCCGCCGCTTCCAGGACGCCGCCCGGGCGGCGTTGACGGCGATCGAGGGGCGCGGGCACCGGGCGCTGCTCGTGGGCGGGACGGGGCTCTACCTCCGGGCGGTGGTCGACCGGCTGGCGGTCCCGGGGCGCTGGCCGGCGGTGGCTGCCGAGCTCCGGGAGGAGGCTGACCGGCCCGGGGGGCTGGAGCGCCTGTACGCCCGGCTGGCCGCCCTCGACCCGGTGGCGGCCGCCCGCACCGAGCCCGGCAACGACCGCCGGGTGGTGCGCGCCCTGGAGGTGACCCTCGGATCGGGCCGGCCGTTCTCGTCGTTCGGCCCCGGGCTCGAGGCCTACCCGCCCACGCCCTTCGTCCTGGTCGGCGTGCGCCCCGACGCGGCCTCGCTCGACGCCCGCATCGAGGCCCGCTTCCGACGGCTGCTCGACGACGGCCTCCTCGAGGAGGTGCGCGCCCTGTCCCGGCTCCCCGGCGGGCTGTCGCGCACCGCCCGCCAGGCGCTCGGCTACCGCGAGCTGCTGGCCCACGTCGAGCACGGGGTCCCCCTCGACCAGGCCGTGGACGAGGCGATCCGTCGGACCCGGGCGTTCGCCCGGCGCCAGTGGGCGTGGTTCCGGCGCGACCCGCGGATCCACTGGCTCGACCCCGACGACGACCCCCCGGCCCAGCTCCTCGGGGTGTGGGACGCTTCGGAGGTGGGAGAATGACGGCGATGCACGCCGGTGGCGTCCTCCACCTCTCCAAGCACCACGGCGCGGGGAACGACTTCCTCGTGGTCCTGGACCCCGACGACAGACGGCCCCTGTCGGCGGCCGAGGCGCGCGCCCTGTGCGACCGGCACCGGGGCATCGGGGCCGACGGCGTGATCCGCGTCGTGCGGGTGGCGGACGCCGGGCCCGGCGCGGGAACGGGCCCGAGCGCCGGTGCGCCGGGCCCCGTGCTGTCGATGGACCTGCGCAACGCCGACGGCGGTGTGGCCGAGATGAGCGGGAACGGCATCCGCTGCATGGTGCAGGCGGCCGTGGACGCCGGGCTGGTGGCGCCCGGTCCGGTCCAGGTGCTCACCCTCGGCGGCCCCCGGACGGTGGACTACGAAGCCGGCCCCGGGGCCGGCGAGGGCCGCGCCCGCGTGGGCATGGGGCCGGCCGTCCTCGGTCCGGAGCTGGCGACGGACCGGCCCGGGGTGCGGTGGGCCCGGCAGGTGGACATGGGCAACCCCCATGTCGTGCTGTTCGGCACGCCCGTCGGGGACGACGTCGTGGCCGCCGTCGGACCCCGCCTGGAGCAGTCGGTGGCGGGCGGGGCCAACGTCGAGTTCGTGTGGCCCGGGCCCCGGCCGGGCGAGCTCACGATGCGGGTCTGGGAGCGGGGCGTGGGAGAGACCTTGGCGTGCGGCACCGGGGCGTGCGCGGCGGCGGCCGCCGCGCACCGCCACGGCGAGGTCGGCCCCCGGGTGCGCGTCCACAGTCCCGGGGGCGTGCTCGACGTCGATGTGGGCGGCGACGAGGTCGCCCTCGCCGGCCCCACGCAGAAGGTCGGCGACGTCACCGTGGACGCCGAGGCCCTGGCGCGGTTGGTCGCAGCGCTTCACGCGCCGTCGCGGCGCGTGGCCGGGACGCCGGCGGCGCCGGCGGACGCGGCGACAGAGGTGGCGGCTCGACCGTGACGCTGATCGAGCGCAGGTTCCGCGAGCGCATCGTGCTCGTGGGCGTGGTGTTCCCCTGGACCTCGGCGGAGACCGTCGACGCCGACCTCGACGAGCTGGCGCTGCTCGTCGGCACCGCCGGCGCGGACGTCGTGGCCCGGGTGGTGCAACGCCGCGACCGGCCCGACCCGGCCACCTTCGTCGGGCGGGGCAAGGCAGAGGAGCTCCACGAGCTGTCCGAGTCCGCCGACGCCGACACGGTGGTGTTCGACGACGAGCTGACCCCCGCACAGCAGCGGAACCTGGAGAAGCTGCTGGGCCGCACGGCCATCGACCGCACCGCGGTGATCCTCGACATCTTCGCCCAGAACGCGCGGTCCCAGGAGGGCAAGGCCCAGGTCGAGCTGGCCCTGCTGCGCTACCGCCTGCCGCGGCTGCGGGGCCGGGGGCGCGAGTTCTCCCAGCAGGCCGGCGGCATCGGCACCCGGGGGCCGGGTGAGACCCAGCTCGAGGTGGACCGGCGCCGCCTGTTGCGGCGCATGACGCGCCTCGAGGTCGACCTGCGCCGGGTGACGGCGACGCGCCGCACCCAGCGGCGGTCGCGGCTGCGGTCCCGCCAGCGCGACGTGAGCCTGGTGGGCTACACCAACGCCGGGAAGTCGACGCTGCTGAACCGCCTCACCGACGCCGGCGTGGTGGTCGAGGACCGTCTGTTCTCGACCCTCGACCCGCGCACGCGCCGCCTGTCGCTCCCCGGGGGCGAGACCGTCCTCGTCTCCGACACCGTCGGCTTCGTGCGGAAGCTGCCGCACCAGCTCGTCGAGGCCTTCCGCTCGACCCTCGAGGTGGTCAGGGAGGCCGACCTCCTCGTGCACGTGGTGGACGCGTCGGCGGCCGAGCCCGAGCTGCAGATCGACGCCGTTCGCACGGTGCTCGAGGAGATCGACGCCGCCGAGGTGCCCGAGCTCCTCGTCGTCAACAAGGCCGACCGGGCGCCGGCCGCGGCGGCCCGGGTGGCGGCGGCGCACGCGGGGTCGGTGGTGCTGTCGGCCCGCACGGGCCAGGGGACCGACGAGCTGCTGCGCGCCCTGGGGGACCGCCTGCGGGGTGCGGACCGGGTGGTCGAGCTCGTGGTCCCCTTCGAGCGCGGCGACGTGCTGGCCGCCGTGCACCGCGAGGGCGAGGTGGTGGGGGAGTCGCACGGCGAGGGCGCCACCGTCGTCCACGTCGTGCTCGACGAGGCCGGCCGGGCCCGCTTCCGCGAGTTCGTGGCGTCGTGAGCACCACCCCGGGGGCCACGGGGCCCGCCGACGCCGGGTTCGCGCCGCCCCCGTACCCCTACGACCGCCTGGCGGCGCTGGCGCGGCGGGCCGACGCCCACCCCGGCGGCGTGGTGGACCTGTCGGTGGGCACCCCCTGCGACGCGCCGCCCGACGCCGTCGTGCGGGCGTTGGCGACGTCGGGGGCCGAACGTGGGTACCCGGCGTCGATCGGCAGCGAGGCGCTGCGCGGGGCGTCGGCGTCGTGGATGGCGCGTCGCTTCGGTGCCGCCGTCGACCCCGCGCAGGTGGCGGCGTGCGTCGGCACCAAGGAGTTCGTGGCCACGACGGCGTGGTTCCTGCGGTTGCGCACACCGGGCCGCGACACCGTGCTGGCGCCGGCCGTGGCGTACCCCACCTACGCCATGGGGGCGCGCCTGGCGGGGTGCCGCCTGGTGGCGGTGCCCGAGGTCGACGGCGGCGGCCTCGACCTGGCCGTCGTCGCCGACGCCGATGCCGAACGGGCGCTGTGCCTGTGGGTCAACAGCCCCGCCAACCCGTCGGGCACGCGCACCGACCTCGGGGCGGCGGCCGCCTGGGGCCGGGCGCGCGGCGTGCCGGTGCTCTCCGACGAGTGCTACGCCGAGTTCACCTGGGACGGGGACCCGGCGAGCGTCGTGCAGCACGGCCCCGAGGGCGTGGTGGCCGTCCACTCGCTGTCCAAGCGCTCGAACATGGCGGGCGTGCGCGTCGGCTTCTACGCGGGCGACGGCGACGTCGTCGGGTACCTCTCCGAGGTCCGCAAGCACGCCGGGCTCATGGTGCCCGGGCCCGTGCAGGCCGCCGCCGTGGTCGCCTGGGACGACGACGCCCACGTCGACGAGCAGCGGGCCCGCTACCGACGGCGGCTCGAGCTCCTGGCGCGGACCCTGGGCGCCGCCGGCCTCGACGTCACCCTGCCCGCCGGCGGGTTCTATCTGTGGGTGCCGGTCCCGTCGTGGGCGCAGGCGCGGGGCGCGGCGGAGGGGCGCCCCGGGGCCTGGGTGCTGACCGAGGCCCTCGCCGACGCGGGCGGGGTCCTCGTCAGCCCGGGGGAGTTCTACGGGGAGCGGGCCGCCGGGTTCGTCCGGGTGGCGGCCGTCCAGCCCGACGACCGGCTCCGGCTCGTGGCGCAGCGCCTGGCGTCGTCCACCCACCCGCAGCTCGGTGGGGGGCGCGCCGCGGCGGCGCGCCGGGATGTCGCCGGAAGCGACGGGCCGGGCCGGTAACCTCGGGCGATGGCCGACCTGCCGTCCCAGATCGACGAGCTGTGGGCCCGGGTGGACGAGCTCGGCCCGGCCGACGCCGACGCCCTCGAGATCGTCACGGAGGCCGTCGAGCTCCTCGACCGTGGCGAGGCGCGCGTGGCCGAGGTCGACACCGGGGGTGAGGTCGTCGTCCACGGGTGGCTCAAGACGGCGATACTCCTGCTGTTCCGCCTGCGCGCCATGGAGACGACGGAGCTCGGGCCGTTCGAGTTCGCCGACAAGCTCCCGCTCAAGACGGGCTACGCGGCAGCCGGCGTGCGCGTCGTCCCGGGCGCCTCGGCACGTTGGGGCTCGTTCCTCGACCGCGGCGTGATCCTCATGCCGAGCTACGTCAACATCGGGGCCCGGGTGGGGGCGCAGACCATGGTGGACACGTGGGCGACGGTGGGGTCGTGCGCGCAGATCGGGGCCCGCGTGCACCTTTCTGGCGGTGTCGGCATCGGCGGCGTGCTCGAGCCGCCCAACGCCGCGCCCGTCATGGTCGGCGACGACGCCCTGATCGGCAGCCGGAGCATGGTGACCCAGGGCGCCCGCGTGGGGGAGGGGGCCGTGCTGGGCGAGGGCGTGATCCTCAACCCCGGCATGCCCGTGATCGACGCCGCCACCGGCGATGAGCTCGGCCGGGGGGTGGTGCCGCCGTGGAGCGTGGCCGTGAGCGCGTCGCGGCGGCGCGAGTTCCCCGGTGGGGAGTTCTTCCTGCCCTGTGTCCTCGTGATCAGGCGGCTCGAGCCCGGCGAGCGCCACGACAAGGCCAAGCTCGAGGCGGTGCTGCGCGAGCACCAGGTCGCCACCTGACCGGCCGAGCCACGGGCCCGACGTGACCGACCTGCTCGCCCTGGCGGCGGAGCTCGTCGCCATCCCCTCGGTGAGCCACCACGAGGCCGTGCTGGCCGACCGCGTGGAGGCCGAGCTGCGCGCCGGCGCGCACCTCGAGGTCGACCGGGTCGGGGACACGGTGGTGGCCCGCACGCGGCTCGGCCGGGAGCGGCGCGTCGTGCTCGCCGGCCACCTCGACACCGTGCCACCCTTCGGTGACGGGGGACCACGCGTCGAGGGCGACGTGCTGTGGGGCCTGGGCGCGGTGGACATGAAAGGCGGGCTGGCCGTGCTCCTCGACCTGGCCCGGTCGGTCGCCGAGCCCGGCGTCGACGTGACGTACGTGCTCTACAGCTGCGAGGAGGTGGAGCGCCGGCACAGCGGCCTCGGTCGCCTGGCGGCGACGCGTCCCGATCTGTTGGCCGCCGACGCCGCCGTCCTGGGCGAGCCCACCGGCGGTGTCGTGGAGGCGGGGTGCCAGGGGACGATGCGCGCCGTCGTCTCGATCGGCGGCCGGCGGGCGCACACGGCGAGGCCGTGGACGGGTGTCAACGCCGTGCACAGGCTCTCCCCGTTCCTCGACGCGCTGGCGCGCTACGAGCCCCGGAGCGTGGTGCTCGACGGCTGCGAGTACACCGAACAGCTCCAGGCGGTGGGTGTCGAGGGCGGTGTCGCCGGGAACGTCGTCCCCGATCGGGCCACGCTCACCGTGAACTACCGCTTCGCCCCCGACCGCGACACCGCGGCCGCCACCGCGGGCCTGCTGGCACTGCTCGGCCCGGGCGTGGACGCGGCCGCCGGTGACTCGTTCGAGGTGGTGGACGCCGCCCCCGGCGCGCCGCCGGCGCTCGGCCACCCGGTCCTGGCCGCCCTGGTGGCGGCCACGGGGACCCCCCCGCGGGCCAAGGTCGGGTGGACCGACGTGGCCACCTTCGGCGAGATCGGCGTGGCCGCCACGAACTTCGGCCCCGGGGACCCGCTCCTCGCCCACACGCCCGACGAGCGCGTGTCGCGCCACCAGCTCGAGCAGGCGCGTGACGTCCTGGCCACCATGCTGGACGCTGCCGGCCGATCCCCGTCGGGGCCGCCCGGAAGGCGACGGCCGAGGCCGTGACGGCGCGCCGGCGACCGGGTGATCGGGTGGCGCCCGGTCAGAGCCGGCGCAGCACCGTGACGACGCGCCCGTAGACCGTCACCTCGTCGCGGCCGAACTCCATGGGGGACAACGCGCTGTTGGCGGGGGAGAGCACGATCTTCGCGCGGCGGCGGGCGAACGTCTTGACCGTGGCCTCGTCGCCGGGGATGCCGGCCACCACCACGTCGCCGTTCTCGGCGTCGGGCTGCTGGCGCACGACGACGTAGTCGCCGTCGAAGATGCCCGCCTCGATCATGGAGTCGCCCCGCACGCGCAGCATGAACACCGATCCGGTTCCCGTGAAGTCCTCGGGCAAGGGGAGCAGTTCCTCCACGTTCTCGCTGGCGAGCACCCCGGTGCCGGCCGCCACGTCTCCCAGCAGGGGCACGTGCCGCACGGGCCGGGCCGCCATGGCGGCCCGCGAGGAGGGGTCGAAGCGCACTTCCATGGCACGGGGTTTGGTCGGGTCCCGGCGCAGGTAGCCCTCGCGCTGGAGCACCGCCAGGTGGGCGTGGACCGTGGACGACGACGTCAGGCCGACGGCCTCGCCGATCTCGCGTACCGACGGCGGATAGCCGCGTTCGCGCAGGCTGTTGCCGATGAACTCGAGGATCTCGAGCCGCTTGCCCGTCAACGCCTCCGCCATGTGCCGTCTCCTCACGGGACCGTGCTCGGGAGTGCGAGCCACCGCCGACCTCACGGGGCGCGCCCGAGCGCACCGAACACCAGTTCGTGACACCGTACCCCGACGGGCCGCCGGGGGCAAACACCTGTTCGCCGGTCCGGGCGCCACGGCCCGGGTGGGCGGTGTCACAGCCCCCTGTCACGATGCCGGCGTGGATCGATCAGCACGACGACGGCGGCCGCCCCGGGCGCGCCGGCCCGGGGCGTACCGGCTCCCCCTTGACACGAACACCTGTTCGTGGTGTCATGACGCGATGACGAACATGCGTTCGACCGGTCGGGTCGGGTGGCCGTCGTGACGGCCCTGGCCCTGGCACCGGTCCCGGCAGGGCGGCGTCAGGGGTCCGGTGGTCCGGTGGCGATGCCGTCGTGGCCCGGGTCGTCCGTCCCGCCGGTAGGGCTGTCGGGACCGTGCCGGCCGCTTCACATCCCCGAGGCCGAGGTCCGGTGCCACCCGGCGCGTCCCACGCGCGCCGGGTGCACCACCGGAGTCGGAGTGACCCGGCCGAGCGCCGCGGTCCGGCGCCGGCGGGTCCTCCTCGGGACGGTGGCGGCGGGCCTGATCGCCGCCCTCGCCCTGCCCTGGGGCGGTGCCGGGGGCCAGCCCCTCGCCACCTCCGGTCCCGCCCGGGCGGGGGGAGCGGTCGCCCACCACACCGGCTACGTCGTCCAGCCGGGGGACACGCTGTGGTCGATCGCCGAACGACTCGACCCGTCCGGCGATCCCCGGCCGCTGGTGGCGCAGCTCGCCGCCGAGGTGGGCGGTGACACCGTGGTCCCCGGGGAGCACGTCGTCCTTCCCTGACCGCTCGGAGAGAGCGGCACTACGGTGGGACCGGTGCGGTGTCCGTGGTGTCAGAGTCTCGAGGACAAGGTCGTCGACTCGCGCCTCGCCGAGGACGGCGTCGCCATCCGTCGCCGCCGTGAGTGCCTGTCGTGCAACCGGAGGTTCACCACCTACGAACGCCTCGAAGAGTCGCCGTTGTGGGTGGTCAAGCGCAGCGGGCTGCGGGAGCCCTTCGATCGCGCCAAGGTCGTGGCGGGCGTGCGCGCCGCCACCAAGAACCGTCCGGTCAGCGAAGAGAAGCTCGAGGAGATCGCCCAGCAAGTCGAGGAGTCGCTGCGGGGTGCCGGGGCCGAGGTGACCAGCCAGCAGATCGGTCTGGCCGTCCTGGAGCGCCTGCGCGACGTGGACGACGTGGCCTACCTGCGGTTCGCGTCCGTCTACAAGGGATTCGAGGACCTGGGGGACTTCCAGCGCGAGGTGGGCCTGCTGACCAAGACCACCGAGCCCAAGCGCCGGACCTGACTGCGTGGCGGAGCTGCTCGACGCGGTGCCGGGGATGGTGCTCGCCGTCTACGCGCATCCCGACGACCCCGACGTGTCGTGCGGGGGGACGCTGGCCCGCTGGGCGAGGGCGGGTGCCGAGGTGCACGTCCTCATCTGCACCAACGGGGACAAGGGGAGCGCGGACCCCGCCGAGGACCCTGGAGCGCTGGCCGTCCGGCGCACCGGTGAGGCGGCGGAGGCGGCCGCCGTGCTGGGCCTCGCCGGTCAGCACTTTCTCGGGTACCCCGACGGCGAGTTGGTGGACGACGCGCCCTTCCGGGGCGCCCTGGTGGCCTGGGTGCGCCGGCTCCGACCGCTGACCGTGCTCGGACCGGACCCCACCGCGGTGTTCTTCGGGGAGGACTATTTCAACCACCGCGACCACCGCACGACGGGGTTCGCGCTCCTCGACGCCCTGTCGCCGGCGGCGGCGCTGCCGCACTACTTCCCGGAGGCCGGACCCGCCCACCAGGTGGAGACGGCCCTGCTGTCGGGAACCCTCGAGCCCACGGTGTGGGTGGACGTGACCGCCACCATCGACGACAAGGCGGCCGCCGTCTCGTGTCACCGCAGCCAGTTCGCCGAAAGTGGTGAGTGGGCGCGTCGCGCCGTGCGCGAGCGCGCCGTGGAGGACGGGCGCCGCGCCGGTGTCGCCTACGCCGAGGGCTTCCGTCGCTTGCGGCTCGGTGGCTGAGCGCCCCGGCCCCGAACCCCTCGGCGGGCAGGACGTGCCCGACGCCAGGGCGTGCACCGTCCTGCACGTGGACATGGACTCCTTCTTCGCGTCCGTGGAGGTCCTCGACGACCCGTTGCTCGCGGGGCGGCCGGTGATCGTCGGCGGCGCCGGCGCTCGCGGGGTGGTGGCGTCGTGCACCTACGAGGCGCGCGCCTACGGGATCCATTCCGCCATGCCCTCGGTGGAGGCCAGGCGGCGATGCCCGGACGCGGTGTTCCTGTCGGGCCGCTTCGGGCGGTACACAGAGGTGAGCGAGCAGTTGCACGCCGTGCTCCGCCGCTTCTCGCCGGTGGTGGAGGGCATCGCCCTCGACGAGGCGTTCCTGGACGTGGCCGGGGCGCGCCGGCTCCTCGGGGAGCCCTGCGACATCGCCCACGCCATTCGCCGGGACGTGCGCAACGACCTGCACATGGACTGTGCGGTGGGCGTGGCCCGCACCAAGGTGCTGGCCAAGCTGGCGTCGCGCGCCGCCAAGCCGGTGCCGTCCCCGTCCGGGCCCCGGCCCGGCCCGGGCGTCGTCACGGTGCTGCCCGCCGACGAGCTGG
The DNA here is from genome assembly GCA_035531755.1 of Acidimicrobiales bacterium. Lineage (NCBI taxonomy): Bacteria > Bacillati > Actinomycetota > Acidimicrobiia > Acidimicrobiales > Acidimicrobiales bacterium. The sequence continues at coordinate 115,037 of DATKSK010000003.1, forward strand.
CGTTCCTCCATCCCCTGCCCGTGCGTGCCCTGTGGGGCGTGGGGCCCGCCACCGCCCGCCGCCTCGAGGGGCTCGGGGTCGTCACCGTCGGCGACCTCGCCCGCCTCCCCGCCGATTCACTGTGCCGGTCGGTGGGCGAGGCCAACGGACGGCTCCTGGCCGCCCTCGCCCGCGGCGACGACCACCGACCGGTGGTGCCGAGCCGCGCCGTCAAGTCGGTCGGTCACGAGGAGACCTTCGCGGTCGACCTCCACAGCCACGCGGACCTGCACCGCCATGTGGTGCGCATGGCCGACGCCGTCGGCACGCGCCTGCGGGAGGCGGGCCTCGGTGGGAGGACGGTGACGGTCAAGGTCCGCTTCGGCGACCGGTCCACCGTCACCCGCTCGCACACGGTGGGCGCGCCCGTCGACTCCCCCCGCGTGCTCGGGGCCGTCGCCGGGGCCCTCCTCGACCTGGTCGAGGTGTCGGTGGGAGTCCGCCTCCTCGGGGTGTCGGTGTCGGCGCTCGTCGAGGGCGGCGCGCCGGGCCTGCAGCTCTCCTTCGAGGACGGACCCGCACCCTCCGACCCGGCGCCGGCCGACGCCCGGCATCCCGCCTGGCGGGAGGTCGAGGCCGCGGTGTCGGGGATCCGGGCCCGCTACGGCCACGCCTCGGTGGGGCCGGCGGCCCTGGTGGGACGGCACGGGCTGGTCGTCAAGCAGCGGGGCGACACCCAGTGGGGACCGGGCGAGGAGCTGCCCGAGGACGGAGAGGGCCGGTGAGTGACGCCCCACGGGCGTCGGCCGCCACGTTCGTCGACGGCCCACGAGCTCCCCGCGTGGGGTCGCCGCCCGGGGCGTCTGTGCCTCGGAGGTGCCTCGGGCGCGCAGGACCCGGCCCGAGAACACCCCGGGCGCCGTTGTCAGGCCTGCCGTCCGTGCCTAAGATTGAGCTTTGCACGCCACGTCACGACGCGGCCGGAAGGGGGTGAGCGTGCCACTCTCCGAGCATGAGCAACGCGTGCTCCAGGAACTGGAGCAGGCGTTGTACCAACAGGACCCGGCCTTCGCCGACCGCGTCCGCTCGGAGAGCGTCTACCGCTACGCGGGCCGCTACCTGAAGTGGTCGGTCGCCGGATTCGTCGTCGGCCTGGCCGTCATGCTCGCGTTCTTCACGACTTCGGTGTTCCTGGGCTTCCTCGGGGTCCTCATCATGTTCGCCTCCCTCGTCACCTTCTGGACCAACGTCCGTCGGATGGGCAAGGCGGGGTGGGAGGACATCGGCCGCTCGTTGCGCGCCGACGGCATCGGCCACGCCGTGAGCGACACCCGCAGCTGGATGCGGGACCGCTTCCGCCGCAACCGGTAGCGCGCCTGACCCGGGGCCGACGGCTGTGCCGCACGGTGCGCCGACGGTGCGGTGCCGCGGGCCCGCCGACGGTGCGGTGCCGCGGGGCCCGCCGACGGTAGGGTGCCGCTTCGTGGAGCTGTGCCTGGCGATCGACATCGGGGGCACCAAGCTGGCGGCCGGGCTCGTCGCCCGTGACGGCGAGCTGCTCGGCGCGAAGCGGGTGCCCACACCGGCCACCGGCGACGCCGACGAGCTCTTCGGCGTTCTGGCCGGGCTCGTCGGCGCGCTGCTGGACGACCCCGCGGTCCAGGGGACGGGCGACGGCGCCGCGCCCGTGGCGTGCGGCGTGGGGTGCGGCGGCCCCATGGACCTCGTCGCCGGCACCGTGTCGCCCCTCAACATCCCGGCCTGGCGGGAGTTCCCGCTGCGCGCCCGCCTCGAGCGGCTCACCGGCCTGGTCGTCGCCTTGGACAACGACGCCAAGGCGTTCGCGCTCGGCGAAGGGTGGACCGGCGCAGCCAGACAGCACCGCGACTTCATCGCCATGGTGGTGTCCACCGGAGTCGGCGGGGGCGTCGTCGTCGACGGCCGTCTCCTCGACGGCGCGTCGGGCAACGCCGGCCATGTCGGCCACGTGATCGTCGAGCCCGACGGCCGGCATTGCGGGTGCGGGGCACAGGGATGCCTCGAAGCGGAGGCCTCGGGCACCGCCATCGCGGCGATCACCGGGCGGCCGGCGACCGACGCCACCCCCGACGTCGTGGCGCGCACCGGTCGCCTCGTCGGTCGGGCCGTCGCCTCCGTGGTGAGCCTGCTCGACGTCGACCTCGCCGTGGTCGGCGGCTCGGTGGCCCTCGGCTTCGGGGCGCCGTTCTTCGCGGCCGCCAAGGCCGAGCTGCGCGACCGGGCGCAGCTGTCGTTCACCGCCGGCGCCAGCATCGTCCCGAGCGGGCTCGGCGCCGCCGGCCCGCTCGTCGGGGCCGGCGCCGTCGGCTGGCGACAGGCCGACCGGGGACCGGCGGAGGCGTCGTGACGGCCGGGACCGCCGTGGGAGGAGCCCGCCCGGCCACGAGCCCCGCCACCCGGGCGGCCACCGTCGTCCTGTCCGTGGTGGCGGTGCGGCCGTGGCTGTGGCCGTCGGCCGTGGCCGAGGTGGCGCGGCTGGCGGCGCCGGGATGGTGGCGTCGGTGGCCGCCGGTGCCCCTGCCCGACGATGCGCTGTGGAGGTTCCGCATGGAGACCGCCTACGGCGGGGCCGGGGACACGACTCCTGACGCACAGGACGTGGTGTCGTTCCTGACCTGGTGCGGCCGCATGGGACGGTGGCGCCGGCGCTGAGGGGCGGCGCAGCGCCGTCAGTCGGGCGCCGTCAGTCGGGCGCCGTCTGCCGGGGCGATCGTCGCGGGCCCGGGGTAGCCTCGTCGTGATGTTGGCCAGGGAAGCCGGCGCCAAGGGGGCGAACCGAGCCCTCGTGCTCAACGCCACCTTCGAGCCGCTCGGGCTCGTCTCCACGCGCCGCGCACTGCTCCTCGTGCTCGCCACCAAGGCCGAGCTGGTCCACGCCACCGAGCAGGTCTTCCGCTCCGAGCGCACCGCCTTCCCGGAGCCCTCGATCGTGCGCCTCGCCCGCTATGTCCGGGTTCCCCATGACCGGACGGTGGCGGTGAACAGGCGCACGGTGTTCGCCCGCGACGGCCACCGCTGCCAGTACTGCGGGCTGGCGGCCGAGAGCATCGACCACGTCATGCCGCGCAGCCGGGGCGGCCTGCACGCCTGGGACAACGTCGTGGCCGCCTGCCGCCGCTGCAACACCCGCAAGGAGGACCGCCTGCCGCACGAGGTGGGCCTGGTCCTGCGCACCCAACCGTCCGCCCCTCGCCAGCGCGTCTGGCTGCTCGCCATGAGCGGAGGCGCGCGTGACGAATGGGCGCCCTACCTCGGCGAGCAGTCCCTCACCGCGTGACCGTCCCCCGCGGGGGCGGATGGTCGGTGCAGCCGCGTGCCGGGACGGCCCACGCCCTGCACGAGCCGTGGCCGGCGGCGCCGCTGCGGACGGGGCGCGTCGTGGCGCCGTGCTCGGTGCTCGCCGGCCCCGCCATCGTGCTGGGCAGCACCCAGGGCCCCGACGTGGTCGACACGGCGCGCGCCGCGGCGCGCGGCACCGACGTCGTCCGCCGCGGCTCGGGGGGTGGGGCGGTCGTGGTGGCGCCCGGCGCCCAGGTGTGGATCGACGTGTGGCTGCCCCGTGACGACGTGCTGTGGGACGACGACGTGGTGCGGTCCTCGCGCTGGCTGGGAGAGGCGTGGGCCCGCGCGCTCGGCGCGTTGGGCGTGGTGGGCCTGCAGGTGCACACGGGCCGGGCCACGCGCTCGGACTGGGGCGGGCTCGTGTGCTTCGCCGGGCTCGGGCCGGGGGAGGTGACCGCCCACGGCGCCAAGCTGGTGGGCATCGCCCAGCGGCGGGTGCGCGCCGGCGCCCGCCTGCACTCGCTGGTGCCGCTCACCTGGCAGCCGTCGTCGGTGACGGAGCTCCTGGCGCTCGGGCCCGAGGGGGCGGGGCGCGCCGAGCGCGAGCTCGCCACCCTCGCCACCGGACTGCGCGCCGTCCTGCCCGGCCCCTGGCGGGAGTCCACCGACGAGGAGATCGTGACGTCGGTGGAGGAGGCCTTCGTGGCGTCGCTGCCCTGACGGCGCGCCTGGCGGTTCGCGGCGGCGTCGGCGCACGGCCCGGTGCTTCGGCGCTCCGGCGGCGCGACGGCCTAGCCCAACGCGAAGGACGCCAGCAGGACGGCCAGCACCGCCACGGTGATCACCACGAACGCCCCGTCCCGCTGCAGGGCGAAGCCGACGGCGCCGACCGCCACGCGGAACACCGGCGTGGCGATGAGCAGGAGGACGCCGAGCATCACGATCGACGGTCCGTTGCCGTGCCCCACGCCGCGCGCGACCGCCCCGACGGTGTGGGGGAAGCGCAGGGCGGCCGGGTGCAGGACCCCGCGGCGCATCTCCGCCAGCGAGCGGCGCGCCGCCTGGCGTGTCGACGCCGCCGTCACCGTGACCACGGACCCCGCGGCGATGACGAGGCAGCTGCCCACGACGCCCACCCGCAGCACCGCCGCCACCGCCGCCTCGATGCCGCCCATGGCGGTGGCGGCCGGATCGGTGGCGGCTCCCACCCCGGCGCCGGTCCCGTCGTTCGTCGTCATGCGACGCCCTTCACCACCATGTCGACGGCGACGACCAGCACCACCACGGCGAAGAGGAGTCGCAGGCGCCGCGGGTCCATGCCGGTCAGCACGCGCGAGCCGACCAACGCGCCCACCAGGACGCCCACGGCCACCGGGGCGGTGATGAGCGGGTCGATGTCGCCGCGCGCGAAGTAGACCCCGGCAGAGGCGGCGGCGGTGACGCCGATCATGAAGTTGCTCGTGGCGGTGGAGACCTTGATCGGCAGCCCCATGGCGAGGTCCATGGCCGGGACCTTGAGCACTCCCGATCCCACGCCGAGGAGCCCGCTCACCGCGCCCGCGACGTACATGAGCGCAAGCCCGGCCTTGGAGCGCGCCACGCGGTACGACACGACGCGTCCGCGTGACGCGTCCGGGTACGAGCCGTGGAGCCCGAGCCGATCGGCGAGCGCGTCGGGTGGGGGTGGCGGCCGGTCCTCCAGGCGCTTGCGCCGCGCCACGGCGACGCCCGACAACACGAGGACGATCGCGAAGACGATGTAGAGGACGCGCGGCACGAGCAGCGAGCCGACCAGTGCGCCCGTGACCGCGCCCGTCGTCGTGGCGAGCTCGAGGAACATGCCGACGCGCATGTTGGCCATGTGCTCGCGCACGTACGCCACCGCGGCGCCGCTCGACGTGGCGATCACCGCCACGATCGACGCGCCGATGGCCAGTCGGATGTTGACGCCGAACACCAACGTCAGCGCGGGCACGACGATGAACCCGCCACCGAGCCCGAGCAGCGCGCCGAGGCCCCCGGCGGCGACCCCCACGGCGAGCAGGACGAGCGACAGCTCGATCGGGGTCACCGCCCGAGATTACGCATCCGGGGCGGTACGCCCGGCGTGGCCGGCTCGTGGGCCCGGGGCGGCCCGGTCCGTGCGCCGCGGGGCGGCCGGCGACAGCGGTGGGCGACAGCGGTGGGCGATGGCGGGGGGACCGGGCGAGGGTGGCGCGCCGTGGGGTGGGTTGGCATTGACCTGTGGGGGAGTGGGGGCTAAAGTGGCGAGAAGTGGAGTAAGGGGGAGGAGCCCGCGAACAATGCGGGAGGAGCGTCGTGGGAGCTCGATTCGGTGGCACGGTTCTTCGGGACGTACGAGCATTCGCTCGACAGCAAGGGTCGGGTCATCCTGCCCTCGCGGTTCCGCGCACCTTTCGAGCACGGCGGCTTCCTCACCCAGTACCGGGACGGCTGTCTGGCGCTGTGGACCCCCGACGGGTTCGAGCAGCAGATGGAGGAGATGCAGCAACGTGCCGCCAGCGGGAAGAACGACAGGAACATGGCGCGCTTCTGGGCGTCGGCCACCCAGGACCTGGAGGTCGACCGTCAGGGACGGATGGTGCTCCCGGCGAGGATGCGCGAGTACGCCGGGCTCACCGGCGACGTGGTCATCGTGGGGGTCATCGACCGGGTGGAGCTGTGGGACCCGGCGCGCTGGGAGGAGAAGGTCGCCCCCGAGGAGCAGCGACTGACGGAGGGCGCCGACGACTGAGCCCCTGCGGGGGCGGCGCCCGACACGCCGGACCGGCCCCCGTGGCGCGTCACGGCGACACGGACGACGACGAGAGGAGCAGCACCAGGCACGGCCGGGCGGCCCGGTCGCAGGATCGTAGGCACATCAGGAGCATGCGCAGCCCCTCGGCTGGTTCGGTGGAAGACTCCTCCTCCGCCCGCTTCCAACCGAGTCGCAGGAGCAACCCTCCCGACGGCATTCCGCCAGTCGAGGGGCTGCGGATGCCCCAGGTGTTCACCCACGAGCCGGTGATGGTCGACGAGGTCGTCGCGTTGTTCGCGCCGACGCCTCCCGGCGTGGTGATCGACGCCACGGCGGGGGGTGGGGGCCACGCGGCGGCGCTGCTCGCCGCCCATCGGCACCTGCGGGTGCTGTGTCTCGACCAGGACCCCGAGGCCGTGGAGGCGACCGCCACCCGGCTCGAGGGATACCGGGACCGGGCCGTGGTCCGCCACGCCCGCTTCGACCGGCTGGAGGACGTGGCCGCCACCGTCGGGGTGGAGCCCGGGTCCCTGAGCGGCGCCCTCTTCGACCTCGGCGTCAGCTCGCCGCAACTCGACCGGGCGGCGCGGGGGTTCTCGTACCGCCAGGACGCCCCGCTCGACATGCGGATGGACCCGGGTGCCGGGCCCAGCGCCGCCGAGCTGGTGAACACCATGAGCGAGCAGGACCTGACCCGCCTGTTCGCGCAGCACGGCGAGGGGCGGTTCGCCCGGCGCATCGCCCGTGCCGTGGTGGCGGCGCGTCCGGTCACCACCACCGGGGTGCTGGCCGAGGTCGTGCGCTCGGCCATCCCCGCCGCCGCCCGCCGCCAGGGCGGCCATCCCGCCCGGCGCGTCTTCCAGGCGCTACGCGTCGCCGTCAACGACGAGCTGGCCGTGCTCTCCGAGGCACTGCCCGTCGCCGTCGGGATGCTCGCCCCCGGCGGCCGTTGCGTGGCCATCGCGTACCACTCGGGGGAGGACCGCATCGTCAAGGCGGCCTTGGCGCGCGCCGCCACCGGTGGCTGCGCCTGCCCGCCGGGGCTGCCGTGCTCGTGCGGGGCGGTGTCGCTCGGGCATCTCGTGTTCCGCGGGGCGCGCCGTCCCGGCGCGGACGAGGTGGCGCGCAACCGCCGGTCCGAGAGCGCGCGCCTCCGGGCCTTCGAGCGGGGTGAGCTCTGATGGCGCCGGCGGTCGCGCCCGAGCGCCTGCGGCGACTGCCCGTCCCCGACGGTGATCCCGGGGCACACCATGAGCCGCCCGTCGCCGAGGAGACCGAGCGCCGCGGGCCGAGCCGGACGCTGCCGCGCACGGCGGTCGCCTGTGCGGTGCTGGTCGTCACCAGCCTGCTGCTGGTCGCCGGCGCCAACGCCTACCTGACGCAGGGCGAGGTCCGGCTCACCCGGATGCAGCAGCAGCTGACCACCGACCTCGGCAACCATTCGGACCTCGAGTTGCGGGTGTCGACGATGGGAGGGCCGTCCACCGTCGTCTCCAAGGCCCAGCAGCACGGCCTCGACGCCCCGCAGAAGGTGACCGACATTCCCCAGGTCACCACGCCCGCATCGGCGGCCACCACCACGACGGCCGTCACGGCCGGACACACCAGCACCCGGTCGACCGGCACCCGGTGACCCGGGCTCCGAAGGGCCGAGGGGAGCGTCGTGCGCGCCCCGGTGCGGGGGCACCGGCCGGTGCCCGGTCGAAGGCTGCGGGCGCGGGCGCCAAGGGACCGACCGTGGCGCGCCCCGTGACCACACGACCGACTGCTGCGCGTGTGGTGGCCAAGCGCCCGGCGGCACCGCGCCCCGTGGCCAAACGCGCCACGAGCGCGCGCCCGGTCGCCAAGCAGCCGACCGCGGTGCGTGTCGTGGCGGAGCGATCGTCGCCGGCGCGCGCCGTCGGCACGGCGTCGACCCGTGGTGGCGCCGGGGGCACGACGGCGACGCGGGCCCCGGGGCGTCGCCCGGCCCCGCTCCGGCGGCCGCCGCCGCTGGCGCCCCGGACCCGGTCACGCCGGCGGGGTTACGAGCGCCGCGCCGCGCCGCCGCCGCGCCCGGCGCGCCACCTCACGGTGGGTCTCCCCCTGCGGCGGGTCGGTGTGATGCGCGTCGTCGTCCTCCTCGTGTTCGTCGCCCTCGCCCTGCGCCTGGTGGGCGTGCAGGTGTTCGCCAGCAACCGCTACGCCGCCATGGGGGCCGCCGAGGTCACGACCACCGTCCACGTGTCGGCCGTGCGCGGGGGGATCTACGACCGCAACGGCGCCGCCATGGCGCTGTCGGTGCCCCGGTCGACGATCGTGGCCGACCCCTTCCTCATCCCGCACCCGCAGGCGGTCGCCGTCGTGCTGAGCCCGGCGCTCGGTGTGCCGGTGGCGCAGTTGCGGGCCGAGCTCTCGGAACACAGCGGCTTCGTGTACCTGGCCCACAAGGTCGGCTCGGCCGTGGCCCAGAAGGTCCTGACCTTCGCCCTGCCCGGGATCAACGTGCTCCCCGACACCGAGCGCGTCGACCCCGACGGCTCGCTCGCCGCGCCGCTCCTGGGGCAGGTGGGCGCCGAGGGGTTGGGCCAGTCGGGGCTCGAGTACAAGTTCAACGCGCTCCTCGCCGGCCGGAGCGGCACGGCGACGCTCGAGATGTCCCCCGACGGCGTCCCGCTCCCCGGGCGCACGATCCGTGCCTCGGGGTCGTCCCCGGGCACCGGCTTGGAGCTCACGGTCGACCAGTCCCTGCAGTACGTGACCGAGCAGTCGCTCGGGGCCGAGGTGCTGGCGTCGCACGCCAAGAGCGGGATCGCCATCGTCATGGACAGCAGGACCGGCGCGATCCTCTCGATGGCGGACGTGGTCTCCAAGACGGTGCCCGCCCCCACCCCTCCCGCCGCGCCGGCGGCCGCCACCACCACGACGACCACGACGACCGTTCCCGGCACCCCGCCCACGCCGACCACGACCACCACCACGGCACCACCACCGCCGCCCATCACGAAGGTCGTGCAGGCGCCGCAGAACCTGGCCCTGACCCAGGTCTACGAGCCCGGCTCGGTCTTCAAGCTGGTGACGTTCTCGGCCGCCCTCCAGGACGGGATCATCACGCCCGACGAGGTGTTCACGGTGCCGAACACCCTCACCATCGACGGTTGGGTGTTCCACGACGCCGAGAACCATCCCACCGAGCAGCTCACCGCCACGCAGATCCTCGCCCAGTCGTCGAACATCGGGACGATCGAGATCGCGCAGCAGCTGGGGGAGGGGAGGCTGGCGGCGCAGATCGCCGCGCTCGGGTTCGGCCGCCTGTCGGGGCTCGGTTTCCCGGCGGAGTCCCCGGGGCTCGTGAAGAGCGACCCCGCGTCGTGGCGCGTGTCGGACATCGGCGCCACGCCCATCGGCCAGGACGACGCCGTCACCGCCCAACAGGTCCTCGACATGGTGAACACGGTCGCCACCGGGGGAGTGTTCGTCCCGCCGCGTCTTGTCCGGGCGACGGTCGCCCAGGACGGCACGGTGACCAGGACGAAGGCCGGCGCCACCCACCGCGCCCTGTCGCGCGGCGTGACCGCACAGCTCACGACCATGATGGAGCAGGTGGTGCAGGACGGCACGGCCGTGACCGCCGGCGTGCCGGGGTACACGGTGGCGGGGAAGACCGGGACCGCGCAGATCCCCGACCCGGTGCACGGCGGGTACCTGCCGGGCGCCTACATGGCCACCTTCGCCGGGTTCGCCCCCGCCGAGCACCCGGCACTGTCCGCCGTCGTGGTCCTCGAGCAGCCCACGCCGATCTTCGGCGGCATCGTGGCCGCGCCGGTGTTCTCGCAGATCATGCGGTACGCGCTGCACCGCTACGGGATCCCGACCTCGCCCGGAGGCGGGTCGACCGGCGGAGCACCGCAGGCTGTGCCGTTTCCCCAGGTACCGGCGTCCCCCACCCTCACGGGCACCCCCAATGCGGCGACTACGATCGTCGCTTCCACCGGGACGACCACGGAAGGGCCGTGACCGCTCCGGCGGGCCCCCCACCGTGCGTATGGACAGGCTGCTCCAGGAGGTCGACGTCATCGAGGCGCACGGGGACCCCGCCACCACCGAGGTCACCGCCATCGAATTCGACAGCCGCCACGTCGGGCCCGGGGCGCTGTTCTGCTGCCTGCCGGGCCGAGCCGCGGACGGCCACGACCACGCCGCCGCCGCCGTGGCCCGCGGCGCCACCGCGCTCCTGGTGGAGCGCCGACTCGACCTCGACGTGACCCAGGCGGTGGTGGCCCCCGGCGCCGCCCGGCCGGCCATGGCCCGGATGGCGTGCGCCTTCTTCGGCTACCCGGCGCGCTCGCTGCGCACGGTCGGCGTCACGGGGACCAACGGCAAGACGACGGTGACCCACCTGCTGGCGTCGGTGTTCGAGACGCACCGGTGGCCCACCGCCGTGATCGGGACCCTCGACGGCGCCCGGACCACCCCGGAGGCCCCCGTGCTGCAGCGGTTGCTCGCCGAGGCGCGCCACGCCTCCCGGCGCGCCGTGGCCATGGAGGTGTCGTCGCACGCGCTGTCCCAGGCGCGCGTCGACGGCATCGTCTTCGACGCGGCCGTCTTCACGAACCTCTCGCACGACCACCTCGACTACCACGGCACCGTCGAGGAGTACTTCGAGGCGAAGGCGTCGCTGTTCACGCCGTCGCGGGCAGCCCTCGCCGTGGTGAACGAGGACGACCCGTGGGGTGCGCGCCTCGTCGAACGGTCGGAGATCCCGACCGTCGGCTACCGGATGGCGGAGGTGGGCGACCTGCAGAGCACGGCCCGAGGCACGTCGTTCACCTGGCGGGGCCGGCGCGTGGCGCTGGCCCTGGCGGGATCCCTGCACGTGCCGAACGCGCTGGCGGCCGCCACGACGGCTGCCGCCCTGGGCGTCCCGGAGGGCACCATCGCGGCGGGGCTCGAGGCCGCCGCGCCCGTCGCCGGGCGGTTCGAGGTGCTCGACACGGCCGCGCCGTTCACGGTCGTGGTCGACTACGCCCACACCCCCGACGGCTTGCGCGCCGCGCTCGACAGTGCCCGCCGGATCGCCGGCGGGCACCGGGTGGTGTGCGTCTTCGGGTGCGGGGGCGACCGCGACCAGGAGAAGCGGCCCCGCATGGGCGCCGTCGCCGCCGACGGCGCCGACGTGGCCGTCCTCACGTCCGACAACCCGCGCAGCGAGGACCCCGACGCCATCATCGCCGACGTCCTGCGCGGGGTACGCGACCCCTCCGACGTCCTCGTGCGGCCCGACCGCGGCGCCGCCATCGAGCTCGCCGTCGAGCTGGCCGGTCCCGGCGACGTCGTGGTCGTGGCCGGCAAGGGCCACGAGCGCGAGATCGAGGCGGGTGGCCGGCGGATGGCGTTCGACGACCGGGAGGAGGCCGCCGCCGCCGCCGCCCGTCGATTCGGGGACCCGGCGCCGGCGGCGGGGGAGCGCCCGTGATCAGCCTCATGGCCTCCGGTGGCATCGCTTTGTGGGTGGCCGCGCTGGGCACGCCGGTGTTCATCCGGTGGTTGGCCCGCCGGCGCATCGGGCAGCAGATCCGCGAGGACGGGCCCTTCATGCACCTGGCCAAAGCGGGGACCCCCACCATGGGCGGCGTGGCGCTCATCGGCGCCGCCGTGGTCGGGTACGTGATGGGCCACGCCGGCACCCACGTCGCCTTCAGCCGGCCGGGGATCCTCGTGGTGGCGGTGACGGTGTGCGCGGCCGGGGTGGGGTTCCTCGACGACTGGATCAAGGTCCGGCACCGCCGCAGCCTCGGGCTCAACAAGCGGGCCAAGCTGAGCGCCCAGGTCCTGATCGGCGTGGCCTTCGCGCTGCTGGCGGAGCACTGGGCCGGGGTGAACACCCACCTGTCGTTCACGCGCTGGGACTCGTTCGGCGTCGACGTGGGCCAGGTGGGCTGGGTCCTGTGGGCCGTGTTCGTCGTGGTGGGCACGGCCAACGCCGTGAACCTCACCGACGGCCTCGACGGCTTGGCCTCGGGTTCGGCCACCTTCTGCTTCGCGTGCCTGGCGGTGATCGGGTACTGGCAGTTCCGCCACTACGCGCTCTACCACGTGCCGTCCGCGCTCGACCTGGCCCTGTCGTCGATCGCACTGGCGGGCGCCTGCCTCGGCTTCCTGTGGTGGAACGCCGCCCCGGCGAGGATCTTCATGGGCGACACCGGGTCGCTCGCCATCGGCTCGGGCCTGGCCGCGCTGTGCCTGCAGATGAACCTCCAGCTGCTCCTGCCCGTGATCGGCGGGCTGTTCGTCATCGTGACGCTCTCGGTCGTCATCCAGGTGGTGAGCTTCCGGGTGTTCGGCCGGCGGGTGTTCCGCATGGCGCCGCTGCACCACCACTTCGAGCTGATCGGGTGGCCCGAGACCACCGTCATCGTGCGCTTCTGGATCCTCGCCGGTCTCTTCGCCGCGTTCGGCCTGGGGATCTTCTACGCGGACTTCCTCTCGGTCACCGGACTGCGCTGAGGGCAGGGCGGTGGGCCACGGTCGCATCCTCGTCTACGGCCTCGGTGTGAGCGGCCTCGCCACCACGACCCGGCTGCTCGCCGAGGGCGCCGAGGTGGTGGCGGTCGACGACGACCGCGGCGAGGGCCCGCGCCGCGCCGCGGCCGCGCTGGGCGTCGAGCTCGTGGCCGCGCCCGACCGCGCCGCGCTGGCGGCGCTGGCGCGCACCGTGGACGAGATCGTCGTGAGCCCCGGCATGCCGCCGCGCCACCCGGTGTTCGCCCTCGGCACCGCGACCCCGCTGATCGGCGAGGTGGAGCTGGCCTGGCGTCGGGCCCGGTGCCCGGTCGTGGCGGTCACGGGCACCAACGGCAAGACGACGGTCACCACCCTGGCCTGCGCCATGCTGGCGGCGTCGGGCCGCGCCGCGGTGGCGGCGGGGAACATCGGTGTGCCGCTGCTCGACGCCGTCGCCGGCGACGCCGAGGTGATCGTGGCCGAGGTGTCCTCGTTCCAACTGGCGCTGACGTCGTCGTTCCGCCCGGCGGTGGGGGCGTGGCTGAACTTCTCCGACGACCACCTCGACTGGCATGCCACGGTGGGCGACTACCGCACCGCCAAGGCCCGGCTGTGGGCCAACAGCGGCCCCGGCGACGTGGCCGTGGTGAACGCCGAGGACCCCGTGGTGGTGGCCGAGTCGGCGCTCCCGCGCGCCCGGGGCGCCACGGTGACGACCTTCGGCCTGCGTACCGGGGACTTCACCCGCCGCGCCGGCGAGCTCGTGGGACCCGGGGGCCCCATCGTCGAGGTCGGGGAGCTGGCCCGGTCCATGCCCCACGACCAGGTCGACGCCCTGTGCGCCGCCGCGGCCGCCCTGGCGGCGGGGGCGAGCCCCGACGGGTGCCGCCGGGCGCTGCTGGCGTTCCGTGGGCTCCCCCATCGCGTCGAGCTGGTGGGCGAGGCTAACGGGGTGCGGTTCTACGACGACTCCAAGGCGACCACGCCCGGCGCCGTGCTGGCGGCCCTGGAGGGGTTCGAGTCGGCCGTGCTGATCGCCGGCGGGCGCAACAAGGGCCTCGACCTCTCGGTGCTGGCGTCGGCGTCCTCCCGCCTGCGGGGGGTGGTGGCCATCGGCGACGCCGCCGAGGAGGTCGCCTCCGCCTTCGCCGGGCGGGCCACCGTGGCGCGCGCCGCCTCCATGGACGTCGCCGTCGACACCGCCGTCGCCATGGCCCGGCCGGGTGACGCCGTCGTCCTGTCCCCGGCGTGCGCGTCGTTCGACTGGTACGGGTCGTACGCCGAACGTGGCGACGACTTCGCCCGGTGCGTGCGCGCCCTGGGCACCGGGCCGGCCGGCACCGGGCCGGGCCGGGCGGGGCGGAGGGCGCCGTGAACACCGGCGTCCCGTCGCCGCGCCCGCGCCCCGAGGGGCACCCGTCCCCGCGCCTGCGGCTGGTGGACGGGGGCGGGCCCCCGTCGGCGGTTCCCGCGGCGGCCGGCGCGCCCGCCGACCGGGTGCCGACGCGTGTGGCCATCCTGGCGCTCGTGGCGGCGCTGTGCGCCGTCGGGCTGGTGATGGTGCTGTCGGCGTCGGCCTACACCTCGCTCAAGTTCTACGGGTCGGTGTGGACGATCTTCGAGCGCCAGGTGATGTGGATGGCGCTGGGCGCGGTGGCCTTCGTGGTCGCGGCCCGCATCCCCTACGGGCGGTGGCGACGGTTCCGCGTCGTGCTGCCGCTCGCCACCCTCGCCCTCCTGGTGGCGGTGCTCGTGCCGGGGATCGGCAAGGTGGCGGGAGGCTCGAGCCGGTGGATCGGCCTGGGCATGCTGCGCATCCAGCCGTCAGAGCTCATGAAGCTCGCCCTGGCGGTGTACGCCGCCGACCTCCTCGCCCGGCGCGCCGACCGGCTCGAGCGCCCCGGCGCGGCGGTGGTGCCGGTGCTGGGCCTGTTGGCCGTGTCGGGCCTGCTGGTGCTCAAACAGCCCGACATGGGCACCGCGCTGGTGTTGGCGTTCATCACGTTCGCGCTGCTGTACGCCGGAGGCGTGCCGCTGCGCCCCGTGCTCAAGGCACTCGGCGCCACCGCCGCCATCGGCCTGGTGGTGGGCCTCGCCGAGCCCTACCGGCGCGCCCGGCTGCTGTCGTTCCTCGACCCCTTCGCCCACGCCAAGGGGTCGGGGTACCAGGTGGTGCAGTCGCTCGTGGGCCTCGGCTCTGGCCACCTCTACGGCCTCGGCCTCGGGGGCGGGCGCGAGAAGTGGGGACTGCTCCCGAACGCCCACACGGACTTCATCTTCTCGGTCATCGGCGAGGAGGGGGGACTCCTCGGGGCCGTGATCGTCCTGGCGATGTTCGGCGCCCTGGCGTGGTACGGCCTGCGGGCCGCGAGCCGGGCCCCCGACCGCTTCGGCGGCCTCCTGGCGGTGGCCGCCACCTGCTGGATCACGAGCCAGGCGGTCATCAACATCGGGGCGGTCATCGGCGTGCTCCCCGTGACGGGGATCCCCCTGCCCTTCATCTCCTTCGGCGGGTCCTCGCTCGTCATCACCCTCGTGGCGGCAGGCATCCTCGTGAACGTGGCCTCGCACGAGCGGCCCCGGCCCCGGGCGGGCCCGACCCCGGTCGTCGCCGGCGGGGTCACGCCGCGCCGGCGCCGGCGGGCGTGACGGCCCGGCGCGTCGCGCTGGTGGCCGGCGGGGGCACCGGGGGCCATCTCGTCCCCGCCCTGGCCGTGGCGCGCGCCCTGGCCGAGGGGTACGGGCCGGGATCGGTCGAGCTGGTGGGGGCGCGCCGGGGGCTCGACGCCGAGATCCTGGCGGGGGAGGGGATGCCCGTCACGCTCTTGCCCGGGCGCGGGATCGCCCGGCGTCTCGACGCCCGCTCCACCCTCGCCAACGTCGGGGCGGTGGCCGGGCTGGTCGCCGCGTCCGCCGCCGCCCTGGTGATCGTGGCGCGCCGCCGGCCGGCGGTGGTCGTGGCGATGGGGGGGTACGCCTGCGTCCCCACGGCGCTGGCCGCCGCCGTCCTCGGGGTGCCGGTGGTGCTCGTGAACACCGACGCCGTGCCCGGCGCCGCCAACCGGCTGGTGGGGCGCTTCGCCCGGGCCGCGGCGGTGGCCTTCGAGGGGACACCGCTGCGCCGGGCGGTGGTGACGGGCGCACCCGTCCGCCCCGCCCTCGTCGCCGCCACCCGGCCCGACGCCGAGGCCCGGCGATCGGCCCGCCACGCGCTGGGGCTGCCCGCCGACCGCGTCGTGGTGGCCGCCGTGGGCGGATCGCTCGGCGCCCGGCACCTGAACGAGGCCGTCGTGGGCCTGGCCACCCTGTGGCGGGCGCGACGCGACGTGGCGCTGTACCACGTGGTCGGCCGGCGCGACGCGTCGTGGGCGGCCGCCGCCGCGCCGGGGCTGCCCGCCGACGGCCTCGTCTACGTCCAGGTCCCCTACGAGGAGCGGATGGCGCTCTTCTACCAGGCCGCCGACGTCGTGGTTTCCCGGTCGGGGGCCAACACGGTGGCCGAGCTGGCCGTGGTCGGGGTGCCCGCGCTGCTGGTGCCGCTGCCCGGGGCGCCCGGCGACCACCAGCGCGCCAACGCCGGGGTCCTCGAGCGCGCCGGCGGGGCCGTGGTCGTCGCCGACGCCGAGTGCACCCCGGCGCGACTCGCCGCCGAGATCGACGCCCTGGTGTCGGGCCCCGGCCGCCTGGAGGCGATGCGCGCCGCGGCGGCGTCGGTGGGCCGCCCCGACGCCGTGTCGGCCGTGGCCGCGCTGGCGCGGGCGCACGCCCGCAGGCCGCACCGGGGAGCCCGGGCCGCCCATGCCGGCTGACCCCCCTGCCGGCGGCGACCGTCGTTCCGCGCCGCTCGACCTGTCGAGGCCCCGGCGCGTGCACGTGGTGGGGGTCGGGGGCGCGGGCATGAGCGCCATCGCCTCGGTGCTGGCGGCCATGGGAAACGACGTCACCGGGAGCGACCTGAAGGGCTCGGCCGCGGTGGAGCGCCTCGTGGCGAGCGGGGTGCCCGTGGCGGTGGGCCACGACCCCGCCCACGTGGGCGACGCCGAGGTGGTGGCCGTGTCCACGGCCATCCCGGCGACCAACCCCGAGGTGGTGGAGGCCCGGCGCCGCGGCCTGCCCGTGCTCACGCGCGCCGAGGTGCTGGCCTCGATCGCCAGCCGCCGGCGGTGCGTGGCGGTGTCCGGGACCCACGGCAAGACGACCACCACGTCGATGCTGGCGCTCGTGCTGGTCGAGGCGGGCCTGCGCCCGAGCTTCCTGATCGGCGGGGACGTCAACGAGATCGGCACGAACGCGGTGTGGGACACGGGGGAGTGGCTGGTACTCGAGGCCGACGAGAGCGACGGGACGTTCCTCCACCTCGACCCCGAGGTGGCCGTCGTCACCAACGTCGAGGCCGACCACCTCGACCACTACGGCGACTTCGACCACGTGGTGGAGGCCTTCGACCGCTTCCTGACGGCGCGGCCGGGGGGCTGCGTGGTCGGCGCCGACGACCCGGTGGCGGCCCGGCTGGGCGCGCGCCACGGCGCCGACCTCGTGGGCAGCGGCGCCGGCGCCACCGTGCGCATCGAGGCCCCGGCCGCCGGCCGCGACGGCGCGTCGTTCGACCTCCGGGCCCACGGCGAGCTGCTCGGCCGGGTGGCGCTTCCCGTCACGGGCGCGAACATCGCCCGCAACGCCGCCGTGGCGGTGGCCACCGCCCTGCGCGTGGGCGCGCCGTTCGACGCCGCGCAGCGGGCGCTGGCGCGCTTCGCCGGGGTCGCCCGGCGCTTCGAGGCGCGTGGCGAGACGCGCGGGATCCGGTTCGTCGACGACTACGCGCACCTTCCTACCGAGGTGTCCGCCGTCATCGAGGCGGCCCGGGGGACGGCACCGCAGCGGCTCGTCGTCGTGTTCCAGCCGCATCGCTACAGCCGGATCGCCTCCCTGGGCGAGGACTTCGGAGACGCCTTCACCGGCGCCGACGTCGTGGTGATCACCGACATCTTCGCGGCCGGCGAGGCCCCGCTGCCCGGTGTCACCGGCCGGGTGGTCGCCGACGCCGTGCACCGGGCGCACCCGGACCTCGACGTCGCCTACGTCGCCGGGCGCGCCGAGCTGCTCGCCCACGTCACCGCCACGCTCGAGCCCGGCGACCTGTGCCTCACCCTCGGCGCCGGCGACCTGACCACGCTCCCCGACGAGCTCCAGGCGGCCGCGCCGTGGTGAGCGCCGGGCACGACGCCGCCGGGGACGCGCCGGTGCCCGACTCGGCGACGCCGGACGCGCCGGTGCCCGACTCGCCGGTGCCCGACTCGGCGGCGCTCGAGGCGATGGCGGGTGCGCTCGACGGCCTCGCCGTGCGCGACGCGCCGCTCGGTGCCCGCACGACCTACCGAGTGGGCGGCCCCGCGGCACTGCTCGTCGAGGCGCGTGACGAGGCCGACCTCGCCGCGGTGCACGGGGCCCTCCTGGCCGCCGGGGCGCCGGTCCCCGTGCTGGTGCTGGGCCAGGGCTCGAACCTGTTGATCGCCGACGCCGGGTTCCCGGGGCTCGTCGTCGTGCTCGGGGCGGGGTTCGAGCACGTCGAGGTGGGCGAGTCGTCGGTGCGCGCCGGTGGTGCGGCCAAGCTGCCCGTGGTGGCCCGGCTCACGGCCCGGGCGGGCCTGCGCGGGCTCGAGTGGGCGGTGGGTGTCCCGGGCTCGGTGGGCGGCGCGCTGCGCATGAACGCCGGCGGCCACGGGTCCGACACCGCCGCCGTGCTGGCGGCCTGCCGCCTCTTCGACCTGGCGACGGGCGTCGCCGCCGTCAGGGGGCCCGAGCGGCTGGCGCTGGGCTACCGGGCATCGGCGCTGGGCCCGGCCGACGTCGTGGTGTGGGCCGAATTCTCGCTGACCCCGGGGGACCGCGCCCGAGCGGAGGGCACCGTGGCGGAGATCGTGCGCTGGCGCCGGGAGCACCAGCCCGGAGGGTCCAACGCGGGGTCGGTGTTCGTGAACCCCGAGGGCGACTCCGCCGGCCGGCTCGTGGAGGCCGCCGGGCTGAAGGGGCTGCGCCTGGGTACGGCGGCCGTGTCGACCAAGCACGCCAATTTCATCCAGGCCGACACCGGCGGGCGGGCCGACGACGTGTGGCGCCTGGTCCGGCACGTGCGGGCCACGGTGCTCGAGCGCACCGGCGTGGCGCTCGTGCCCGAGGTGCGGCTGGTGGGGTTCCCCGGGACCGTGTCGACGGTGCGGGCCGTGCCCCGGGGGCAGCCGGGAGACGAACCCTCGACCTCAGGTGGAGGTGGACGGTCGTGACGGATTCGTCGGGGTGGGGCCGCCCGCCCCCGGCCGGGCCCCCGGCGCGAGCACCGGGCGGGCCGCCCGCCGGGCCGTGTCCCGGTGTCCCAGCGGACCTGGCGCCGGACCTGGGCGTCGGGCCCGTCGCGGGCACGGTGGCCGGCTCGCCTGGGGACGCCCCGGCAGGCACCGGGCCGCCGAGCAAGCAGAGCAATGCGGGGCCCGCTCCGGGGCCCGCGCCGGGGCCGGGGCCGGGGCCGGGGCCGGGGCAGGTCGTGCACCCGCGGCTGTGGCAGCGACGGGTGGCGGTGTTGCGGGACCAGGGGCGGCGGCGGCTGCGCTGGGTGGTCGGCGGTGTGGCCCTGCTGGTGGCGCTGTGCGTGGTCCTGCTGGTGTTGCACACGCCCCTCCTGGCGGTGCGCCACACGTCGGTGGGCGGCGCCGTCCACAGCGGCGACGGGGCCGTGCTCCGGGCGGCCGGCCTCCTCGGCCACCCGCCGCTGGTCGATGTCGACCCCGGTGCCGCCGCGCGCGGCGTCGAACGGCTCCCGTGGGTGAAGCACGCCGTGGTGCTGCGGCAGTGGCCCGACGCCGTGCGGATCACCGTGACCGAGCGCGTCGCGCTGGGGTCGGTGGCGCGAGGCGGCGGGGGTTGGGCGGAGGTCGACGCGAGCGGGCACGTCCTCGCCTGGGACGCCACCGTCCCCGCGGGCCTCGTCCTCGTGGTCCCCGTGTCCCCGGGCCGTCCCGGAACCGTCCTGGCGCCCGCGGCGCGCCCGGCGCTGGTCGTGGGTGCCGCCCTCCCGGCCACGCTCGACGGCCGTGTCCACCAGGTGGCCGTGGGCGCCGGCGGCTCCGTGACACTCGATCTGGGCGGGGGCGTGACCGCCCTGTTGGGCGGGACCGACGGGCTCCGGGCCAAGCTGACGGCGCTCGCCAGCGTGCTGGCCGGGGCCGCGCCGCGGGGCCCGGCGGTCATCGACGTGACCGTCCCCGACCAGCCCACGGTGGGCCCACCCCGTCCGTAGCCGCCCGCACGGGGGCTGGGCCCGGGGTCCCGGTGACCAGGGCTTCGGCCTGCTGAGCGGTGTTCGCCCTGCTTGACCCGGTTCACGGTGCCGCCGTATCGTGAGGGAGCCTCGGCAGGCCCCGGTACGCATCCAAATGAAGCTGTGGTCGAGGGTGAGGTCACGTGGTGCTCGGTGCCTGTTGCAGCCCGACACCTGGCGGGGTTCCACAGTGAGGCCCGAAGTCCGGGTCGTGGCGAGGAGGGTCGATGACCAGCGCAGCGCAGAGCAGCTACTTCGCTGTCATCAAAGTGGTGGGCGTGGGCGGTGGTGGCGTCAACGCCGTGAACCGCATGATCGAGGCCGGCCTGAAGGGCGTGGAGTTCATCGCCATGAACACCGACTCGCAGGCGCTGCTCATGAGCGACGCCGACCTGAAGCTCGACATCGGGCGCCAGCTGACCCGCGGGCTCGGCGCCGGGAGCGACCCCGAGATCGGGCGCCAGGCGGCCGACGAGCACCGGGGTGAGATCGAAGAGGCCCTCAAGGGCGCCGACATGGTGTTCATCACCGCCGGCAAAGGCGGCGGCACCGGCACCGGGGCCGCGCCCGTGGTGGCCGAGATCGCACGGTCCGTCGGAGCGCTCACCATCGGCGTGGTCACCCGCCCCTTCTCCTTCGAGGGGCGCCGGCGCTCGGTGCAGGCCGAGTCGGGCATCCAGAACCTGAAGGACAAGGTCGACGCCATCATCATCATCCCCAACGACCGCCTCCTCACGGTGTCGACCGAGAAGACGTCGATGGTGAGCGCGTTCAAGATGGCCGACGAGGTGCTGCTGCAGGGCGTGCAGGGGATCACCGACCTCATCACCATCCCGGGGCAGATCAACACCGACTTCGCCGACGTGCGCATGGTGCTCGCCAACGCCGGGACCGCCATCATGGGCATCGGCCACGCGTCGGGCGAGGGCCGGGCCGTGAACGCGGCCCGCGCGGCGATCACGAGCCCGCTGCTCGAGGCGTCGATCGAGGGGGCCCGCGGCATCCTCGTGAACATCGCGGGCGGGCCCGACCTCGGCCTGTTCGAGGTGAACGAGGCCATGGAGATCATCCACGGCGTGGCCCACCCCGACGCCAACATCATCTTCGGCAACGTCATCGACGAGTCGACGGACGACGAGGTGCGCGTGACGGTGATCGCGGCGGGCTTCGAGCGCTGGGAGGAGGGCCGTGTGGGCGAGCCCCGTCCCGAGGAGCGCAGCCAGGTCCTCGGGCTCGACGCCGTCCACGAGGACATCTTCGCCACGCCCGAGGACGACCTCGACCTCGGTGACGACGAGTTCGACGTCCCCTCGTTCCTCCGCTAGCGCCACCGCCCGGCCGCTGGCGGGCACCCCCGTCGTGGCGACCTGGACGGGGCGCGCCGAGGGGGACATGCGGGACCTGGGTGACCGGCCGGCGCCGCCGCCGGTCCCCCCGGGCCTGGCGGTGCGCCGCCTGCGCCAGGTGCACGGCGCCACGGTGGTCGTCGCCCACGACCGTGGTGCGGGGGACGACGACCCCTGGCGACCGGGTCGGCCCGTACCCGAGGGCGACGCCCTCGTGGCCGTGGGCGACGGCGTGGCCCTGGCGGTGCTCACCGCCGACTGCGCGCCGGTGGCGCTGGGCTCGCCCGAAGGTGTCTTCGGCGCCGTCCACGTGGGGTGGCGCGGCCTGGTCGCCGGCGTCGTGGCCCGTGCCGTGCAGGCCATGGGCGCGCTCGGCGCCACCTCGGTCGTGGCCGGCGTGGGCCCGTGCATCGGCGCCTGTTGTTATGAGTTCGGCCCCCATGACCTCGACGCCGTGAGCGCGGCCTGCGGCACCGACGTCCGCGCCCGGACGACGGCGGGACGCCCCTCGCTCGACCTGGCGGCCGCCGTGCGCGCCCGGCTCGAGGACGCCGGTGCGCCGCTGGTGGTCGCCGCGGGGACCTGCACCGTGTGCACCCCCGGGTACTTCTCGCACCGCGGGGGGCGCGACGAGGCGCGCCAGGCCGTCGTGGTGTGGCGCGAGCGGTTGTAGGCCCCGTGCCCGGATCGGCGGGCCCGAACGCCTCGGGGCCCGGTGCCGCAGGGCCCGTGCTCGCCCCCGTCCCGCCCCTGGACGTGGTGGTGGTGCGCGTCGAGGCCCTGCGCCGCCGGATCGCGGACGCCGGGCGCGATCCGGCCGGCGTCCGCATCGTGGCGGTGACGAAGACCTTCGAGGTCGCCGCGGTGGACCGGGCCGTCGCCGCCGGCCTGCACGACATCGGGGAGAACTACGCCGCCGAGCTCGTGGCGAAGGCGTCGGAGGTCCGGGGCCGCCCCGGGGAGCCGCCCGAGGTGCGCTGGCACTACCTGGGCGCGGTGCAGCGCCGGCGCGTGCGCCTGCTGGCGCCGGTGGTGTCGTGCTGGCAGACGGTGTGCCGGGTGTCCGAGGGCGAGGAGATCGCGGTGCGCGCGCCGGGCGCCACGGTGCTCGTCGAGGTGGACACCACCGGCATCCCCGGGCGCAACGGCGTACCGCCGGCCGCCGTCGCACCGTTGGTGGCGTCGCTGCGGAGCATGGGGCTCGACGTCCGGGGCCTCATGGTCGTGGGGCCGCCGGGCGAGCCCGAGGACAGCCGGCCGGCGTTCCGCACCACCGCCCGCCTGGCCGGCGAGCTGGGCCTGTCCGAGGTGTCGATGGGGATGACCGACGACCTCGAGGTGGCCGTGGCGGAGGGGAGCACGATGGTGCGCGTGGGGCGCGCGTTGTTCGGGGACCGGGCGCCCCGGCGGGGGTGAGGAGCGTGTGGCGGCGGCCTCGGGCGGTCCCCCTGGCCCTGGGCAGAGGCACTACGCTGTCCCGGGGAGGCTCGTGATGGCGTCAGGATTCTTCAAGAGGACCATGGTCTATCTGGGCCTGGTCGACGACGAGTACGACGAGTACGACGAGTACGAGCCGCGCGCCGCGGTCGGGCAGCGGCTCGGCCAGCGCACCGCGTACGCCGCCGAGGAGGAGGAGATGCCGACGGCGGCCGTCGCCACCAGCACGATCCGCCCCCTGCCGCGTGAGGACTCCCCGACGGTGACGCCCACCGTCACGCCGCGCAGCGTCGTGCGGCCCGTGGTGGCAGAGCCCAATGCCCGAGTCCACGTGGTGGCGCCCATGCAATTCGGTGACGCCCGGCAGATCGCCGACCGGCTGATGGCCAACCAGCCCGTGATCGTCAACCTGCAGGTCGCCGACCGGGAGCTCATGCGGCGCATGATCGACTTCTGCAGCGGAGTGGCCTACGCCCTCAGCGGGAAGATGGAGCGGGTGGCCGACAAGGTGTTCCTGGTGACCCCGTCGAACGTCAAGGTGTCGGCGGAGGAGCGCCAGCGTCTGCAGGAGAACGGCCTCCTCCGGCCCTGACGGCCGCGACGCTGCGCCCGCTCCCGACGCCGTAACCTCTGACCCGTGGTCCGCTCGGTCGTTCTCGTCGCCCTCGAGGTCTACCTCTGGGGGGTGCTGTTCCCGCGGGCCATCCTGAGCTGGTTCCCGGTGTCACCCGGTTCGCCCCTCGCCACGGTCAACCACGTCCTGTACCGCCTGAGCGAGCCCGTCCTCGCCCCCGTGCGGCGCCTGCTCCCCCCGGTCCGTGCAGGGGGCATGGGCATCGACCTGTCGTTCATCGTCGTGTTCCTCGGGATCCAGCTCATCGTGATCCCGATCGCGTACCGGGTGCTGTAGGAGCGCCCGGCGCCAGGCGCCGGGGCCGGCCGGGCAGCGCCCCGGACGGGCCGGTCGACATCCCCAGCGAGGCCTCGTGCCCGTGGCTAGGATCGGCCCCATGGAAAGTGGAAAGCCGAGCGGTCAGACCTCGAGCCTCGACAGCCTGCGCACGGTCGAATTCCGCCAGACCCTTCGCGGCTACCACATCGACGATGTGGACGAGTACCTCGAGCGTGTCGCCGTCGACGCCGAGGCGCTGCAGGAGCAGATGCGTCAGGCCGGCGAGCGACTGAAGCAGGCGGCCGAGCGCATCGCCCAGCTCGAGGGCATGCTCTTGGAGGCCCAGCAGCAGCCCGCGGCGGCCGGTCCGGTCGTGACCGACGACACGTTGCAGCGCACGTTGCTGCTCGCGCAGAAGTTCGTCGACCAGACCCAGTCCGAGGCCGAGACCCAGGCCCGCGTGCTCGTCGCCGAGGCCGAGGACCGCGCCCGCAAGCTCCTCGGCGAGGCCGAGCTGCGCGCCAAGGCGGTCACCGAGGACACCGAGCGGCACCTGCGCGAGGAGATCGCCCGGCTCGAGTCACTGCGCTCGCAGCTCGCCGGCGACGTCGAGACCATCGCGCGCCACATGGAGAACGAGCGCACCCGCCTGCGCGGCGCACTGAGCGACATGCTGTCCTGGGTCGACGAGCACGTGCAGCCGGCGGCGTCGCTCCTGGCGCAGCGGCCCGCCCCGCGCCCCGCGCCCCGTGCCGACGACACGCCCCCCGTGGCGCGCACCGACGAGGTGACGGCGCCGCGCGAGGACGTCATCCCGAGATCGGCCGCACCGGACACCGGCGACGGCGCCCCCGGCCCGGAGCCGACGGGGATGGCGCTCGAGGGCAGGGCCGGCCCGGCATCGGTCCCCGTGCAGGGCAACGCCGCCACCGGTGGCGCCCGCCCGGTCGGGCCCGAAGCGGCGGCGCCCACCGCCGATGGCCAGGG